>NZ_JUEE01000072.1:0-43465 GCF_000802135.1 Desulfosporosinus sp. BICA1-9 | reverse complement strand
CGATCCCAACGGCGTTGCCAAGCAGCATTTTGCTGCTTTGTTCCTTGATAAAGTTAACCTCGGACGGGATTTGCTCAGGCGTCCTGTTGGAAATTTCCATCCTCATACCGGCTGCCAATCCCTTTATGGAATGTCTTTTCAGATCCCGCTATAGGATATGCCGAGCCCCAGACAAGCGTGAGGGCTATAGCGCCAATCCACCCTTGTCGGATTGCCCAAAGTCTGAGTTGGATATTAAGGCGGAAAATCGTAATATTCTGGTTGCCTAAGAGAAAAAAGGGTTGGTTAGCAAGCCCTAATTATGTATTCCTTCAATATAACGATTAATTTCATTTTAGGTTTTCCAGACTTAAAGTCGTAGCTCCGAATTAGTGGCCACTGAAAAAGGGGCTAAATCCTTTCGAGATTTTGCCCCTTTTTCACTCAAAGACCCTTCACTACCCTCTTCACCAGTGTCTTTGCGATCTCAACCTTATAGGCATTTTTGGAAAGGGGCTTTGCTCCAACCAGAGCAAGCCTCGCTGCTTCAGCTACAATCTCTTCGGACAATTCTTTCCCTCTTAAAAATTCCTCGGCCTCAATGGCCCGAATGGGTTTGGGAGCTACCGCCCCTAGTATAATCCGGGCATCTTTACAGACCCCCTTATCTACTGTGATGAGACATGCAGCACTCACAATGGCGAAGTCAATGGGTTTCCTAAGAGTGAACTTAAGAAATTTTTGTCTGGCAACGGGAGAAGGCTTTGGAATATTAATCATCATTATCATCTCATCAGGTGCAAGTACATTCCCTATGGGAGTAAAGAACTCCTTCATTGGGATATTTCGGGTTCCTCCTCCACCTACAATAGTAAGCGATGCATCAAGAACGGTTAGTACCACAGCCATATCGGAGGGACAGACCGCAAAACATTTCTTTGCCTCCATAATGGCATGGTAGCGGTTCTCTCCAGGGACAGCAGGACATGTCTTCCCCCCTTTCCTGAAACACTTAATCATACCACCGATCTCCTCAGGATAACGGTAGTACCAACAGCGGGTATCCTGACCAAGGTTTCCACCGATCGTCGCCATATTCCGAATTAGAGGAGAGGCGACGGTAATGGCCGCCTCTTGGAGAATTGAGTAGGTTTTTTCGACTAAGGTCGAGGAGAGTATATTTATAAGGGGTGTTAAGGCACCAATCCTTATCCCATCGTCATTCTCTTCAATTGTATTTAGCTGAGCTATTGGTTTAATATTGATAATTACTTCAGGATAATCAGGGAGAATACGGTCCTTTAAGACTCCGAGGAGATCTGTTCCCCCAGCATTAAGCTTGGCCCTTCCTTTATATTTTACGAGTAGTTGGATCGCTTCATCCACTGAGCGGGCATTCTCATGAGCAAAGGATTTCATACTCTTCCCCCCTTCTTCAGAGTATCTATCTTCCCTAAAGCACTTAAGATCTTTTCTGGAGTGAGTGGATAATCATGGATCCGCACACCTATGGCATTGGTTACGGCCATGAGAACGGCAGAGGGCCCAGGAGACGGGGCAATCTCACCTACGCCAATGGCATGGAAGCGATGGGTGGGAAAGGGTGTTTCGAGGATTGCATGTTCCATCTCGGGAAGTTCTGCAAAGGTACGCCACTTGTAGTCGATCATATTGGGGTTCATGATGCGCCCGAGCCGTGTATCTAAAACCGTCTCTTCGAAAAGAGCGCTATCGATACCGGCAGAACCCAGGCAGCCATTGAGTTGATTTGTAATGCCAAGAGGGTCAATGATCTGTCCAACGTCGGTAGCAGCTACTACTCTGATCAGATCAACTTTGCCCGTTTCAGTATCAACTTCCACTTCGGTAAAGATCATCATAAAGTTGGGCTGAGTGAAATCAGGCTCGAAACGGCCGCGACCCAGACAGGTGCCATGATAGCGGAGCCCTTTGATCCACGGGAGCCTTACTTCGGGTTTCCCTTTCACGTAGACCATCCCGTCTTCCGTTTCCAAGTCTTCCGACGTAACATTAAACTTAGGAGCCATTATTTCATTAAACTTTGGGGCCATTAGTTCAAAAAGCTGTTTTTTAGCATCTTCAGCGGCAGCTATCACAACACTCCCTATGGCATAGGTCCCCCTCGAACCGACAGGTCCAAACTCAAAGGGGTTGATGCTTGAATCAGCCGCCGTGACAGAAACCCGGTCAAGAGGAAGCTGTAGAATCTCAGCCACGTACTTACAGATGTTGCTGCGCTGACCTGTGCCATGTTCCGCCAAGCCTGAGTAGATTGTAGCCTTACCATCGGGATCAAGACGTACAAAGGCCTCGGATACATCCTCCCCAACATCGGCATTACCGTGTACTCCAACCCCCACGCCTCTCCGCTTTGTACCCATGACAGATGTAGGCTTTAACCACCCTTGCCATTTTTCTTGCCAGCCGAAGGCTTTAGAGCCTTCTTCGATCGCCTTGGTGAAGTCGACTCCCTTAGAAACCCACCATTTTCCATCCCGCCAGTAATAGCCTTCCCCTGGTTTCACATAATTCCTCTTGAAGAAATCGACCGGATCAATGTTAGCCTTTTCCATTCCGAGAGTAAGGATGGGAACCAAGGCGCATTTCAGTTCTTGACCGCCGTAACCCCGCACCTGCCCTGAAGCTGTTCGGTTGGTGCATACCACTTGGGGTTTAAGATTCCAATTGGCACACTTCAGCATGAGTTGCACTTCACCGCACCCCACTGCTACCATACCCTGAGTCCCTTCTGAAAAGGCGCCGGTGTTAACTAACCAATCGCCCTCCAAGAACGTTACGGTGCCGTCCATTTGCATGCCTACCTTACCATGAATGCGGGATCCGATGCGGACTGAAAAGGCAGCCAAATGTTCTGCCTTCCCGTAACAAATCTTGACAGGCCTCCCTGTCGCTTTGGCGAGCGCAGCGGCCGGAAAAACATACTGCCAAGACATATACTTTGAACCATAACTCCCTCCAACGGGACTCCCGATCGACTTTACCTTAGTGGATCTCCCCATCAGATTCTGAAGGGCAACTTTGAGCATATGGGGACCCTGGGATGCCGACCAAACTGTTAAGGTATCTGTCCCTTCCCAAACCGCGATTGCTCCAGGAGATTCCGGTGGCAAAGGATTGGGTATATTCTCATAGGCATAGGTTCCCTCAACAATGAAATCAGCCTCTGCGATTCCCTGGTCTATATCCCCAATGACCAGCTCCTGAAGGGGGGTTGGTCCAAACACCCGGATTCCCCGTGGCAAGACATTACCCGGGAACTGCTCATACAACTGCGGTGCCTCGGGTTGTATAGCCTCATCTACATCATAGACTGCGGGAAGGGGTTCGTACTCGACCACAATCAGGCGGAGTGCCTCTTCTCCAATCTCCTCCGTCTCAGCCGCTACCAAGGCAACCGCGTCCCCAACATAACGGACCTTACTGTCGAGGACTCGAACGTGTTGTGGTAATCCCCCCATCCATTCGGGAATATCTTTGTGGGTGAGGACGGCCTTCACACCGGGGAGGTTCATCGCCTTGGTAGTATCGATACTCTTGATGAGAGCATGAGAATGAGGACTTCTGAGGACCTTAGCGTAGAGCATATTGGGAACGCTAAGATCATTAATGAATTTGGTTTTGCCCGTAACGATGTCGAGGGCATCCGTACGGGGTGTGGATTTGCCAATAAAGCGGTAGTCTTTCATTTCTTAACCGTCCTTTCGGGCAACTGCCATCACCGCATCCAGAACATGATAATGACTGTTGCACCGACAGAAATTCCCTGAGAGGGCTTCTTGGACCTCACCTCTTGTGGGAGAGGGGTTCTCAGTAAGGAGGGCCTTGGTGCTCATGATAATTCCCGGAGTACAGAACCCGCACTGGAAGGCCGTATGGTCGATAAAGGATTGCTGGATAGGATCAATGGATTCTGTCATAGGATCTCCTAAGCCTTCAATTGTAGAAATCTCCTTTCCTTCACACTCTACAGTCAAGAGCATACAGGAGAGGACCGCTTTCCCGTCCATCATCACAGTACAACAGCCACAAGCACCACGATCACAGGAAATTTTAGTACCCGTAAGCCCTAACCTCTCTCTTAGGGTGAAGGCTAAGGTGTGAGACGGAGAGACCTCGTGACAGCCCTCTCCCAAGGCGAATAAGTGGGTATCACCATTGATACTTAGAGTAAGAGTGGAATGGGATTTTTCTTTGGATGTTTGTTCCATTAATAACTTCCTCCCCCATAGTAAAACTTCGAACTTTCGGTTCTCGTTAAAACTCCACTTATGATCGATCGGCGATACTTTCCACCGGACACTATCGTCACCGAAGTCTCGATGTTCAACCTTAGTTCACGACTTCACACGCAATGTACCCTAAGCTCTTAGAAATCAGTTCACTTGCTTCCTTGGTTAGTGCTGCAATTTCCTCAATTTTCGTTCGCATTCGCCTACTAGGCCCTAATACAGCTATTGCAGCGTTTATCTTCTGGTCGTAAGAAAAAATAGGAGCTGCACAAGCCACAATATCCAGGGCATATTCTTCAAAATCAAACGCCAGCTGCTTGTGCCTGACCTTAAGTACCTCTTCTCTAAGGGCTTCCTTGTCTATGATTGTGTTCGGGGTAAACGTCTTCAACTCATGTTCTGACAAGTATCTATCGAATTCCTTATCTGGTAGTTCAGATAAAAATATCTTACCGGTTGCTGTGCAATGAGCGGAAAATTTCTTGCCTAGGGGTACAGAAACCTTGATGTCGGAAGGACTTTCCCATTGATCGATAAGCATTACTTTATCCTTATACCAAATTGTTAAGTGCACACTCTCCCCAGTTTTCTGGGTTAACCCTTGAAGCACAGGTCCAGCCAACGTGCGTATGTCCATACTATTAAAAAGCGCTAAGCTTAATCCAATCAGAGTGGAACCCAGTCTGAAACCACCGGATTTTGGATTTGATTGTACAAATCCGCCTGTTGCCAGAGTGGTCAGGATTCGATAAACCGTCGTGCGGTTCATATTCAGCTTATTGCTCAGTTCATTAACCGTCCACTCAGACTGTTGAGGGGAGAAACACTTGAGTAGTTCCATCGTTTTCAAAATTACTTTTATCGAGTATTTCTCTTCAGTTTCCAACTCGGCTCACTCCTTGTACGAGGTTCTCAAATGTTCATAATGATAACACAATGTTCACAATATAATATTAACACGATATAGAATTTTCTGTCAATTAATTTATAGGTAGTATCAGCGACCTTAAGCGAACTAACTTCGCTCGATGATTCAGTGGGGGTCTCTACCCTCCCCTACTGAATTAGAAGGTATTATAATGAATTTTGCCCGAATGGCACGTTAATTTGATAGACTGAAAATCGAAATTAAAAAGCTTGCAAACTTCCGTACTGTTGTGTCAATATTAACCTACAGAGCTACTAAATTCCCTTTTGGGGTTTTCAACTGTATTCCGTGTGTGCATAGGTAAAACTCAGTTTTGATGTCCAATTTTTACGGCTCGATCATATTTGTAAGTGTTGAGGAATAGGAGGCAACCGGTATGAAACCGTCAGTTTATATAGGCATCGACCTAGGGGGAACTTCCATCAAGATGGGCCTTGTAGATCAGCTAGGCAATATTCTCCATACTCTGGAAAGTCCAACGCCGGTCAAAGCAGGTTACCATCAGATATTAGCTGTTTTCTCTCAAATGGCTGAACAACTTTTTCGGAAAAGTCAATATGAATGGAAAGATATTATTGGCGTAGGAGCTGGTGTTCCTGCATTTCTCGATCAGCAAAAGGGTATTGTCGTTGAGGCAGTTAACCTTGGCTGGGATCATGTACCTTTGAAAGCAGATCTAGAGAGAATGTGGATGGTGCCAATTATGGTTGATAACGACGCAAATGCAGCCGCCTTGGGAGAAATGTGGAGTGGGGCTGGAAAAGGAGCTTCACATTTAATCTGCCTGACACTGGGCACCGGAATCGGTGGTGGCGTAATTATCAATGGTAATATTTATCACGGCGCAAATGGATGTGCGGGCGAAGTAGGGCACATTACTGTTAAGCCTCAAGGTGGCCGTAGGTGTAATTGCGGCAGAAAGGGTTGCCTGGAAACTGAAACGTCGGCAACAGCCATTGTGTCGGATGCCCTGGAACAGGTAAAGGGGATGTCAACCGGACCGTTAAAAGACGAATATGACCGAACGGGAACGGTTTCAGCCAAGTCAGTGGTCCAATTGGCCCAACAAGGGGATTCTATTTGCTTAGAGATTATCACAAAAGTTGGCTGCATCCTTGGAAACACCTTGGCTCAAATGTGTTATCTGTTAAATCCTGAGGTTATCGTGATTGGCGGAGGAGTTGCACATGCAGGCAAGATACTTTTTGATCCCCTGACGAAGGCCTTTAATAAGGCGATTCTGCCAAGAGTAGCAGAAAACACATCCATTGTTCCAGCTAAACTGGGAAACCTGGCAGGGTTAACGGGTGCTGCCTGGTTGATTCATCGAAAATACACATTAAATAAGCCTTAAGGTCAAAGGTGATTGACCTTAAGGCTCCTGAGGCGGACAGAGAAGCTCTCAGACTCAGAAAGATGCCAAGTTCATGATATCCAAAGAATTCACGCAATCTTTAGAGCCCTTTTAATTTCCAAGCGAGATCGTTCCAGCGCAATTCGTTACGGAAAGCCAAAAGATTGGTGTCCTTGTTAATTAATAGACATTCAACACCCACCATTTCAGACCAATCAAGCAATTGTTCAGCACTTACCTTCAATGAAAAACAAGTATGGTGAGCTCCACCAGCACGTATCCAAGCTTCAGCTGCCTCTTGAAGATTGGGCTGAGGTTTCCAAAGAACTCTGGCAACGGGAAGCTTTGGCAGTGAATGCGGTGATTTTACAGCATCTACTTCATTAACAATCAGACGGAAGCGTCCTCCTATATCTATTAGTGAGACACAAATTGCAGGGCCAGTTGCACCATCAAAGACCAATCGTGCAGGATCAGCTTTTCCACCAATAGAAAGTGGATGAACTTCAATCCGCGGGCGAGAAGCGGCTATGGTTGGGCAAATTTCAAGCATGTGTGCTCCAAGGATCATTTCGTTACCTTTTTCCAGATGATAGGTGTAATCTTCCATGAGAGAAGTCCCTTTTCCTGCAGCCATGATCTTCATGATTCGAACCAAGGCGGCCGTTTTCCAGTCCCCTTCAGCACCGAAGCCATACCCTGCCGCCATGAGACGTTGTGCTGCCAAACCAGGGAGCTGTTTCATACCATGCAAATCTTGAAAGGTCGTGGTAAAGGCACTATAACCACCTTCTATCAAGAAGGCCTTTAAGGCCAGTTCAATACGAGCCTGTTCTCGAACAGCCTCACGAAGCGAACCTTCTTCCCTAGCTTCTAAAACAATATCATATAGAGTTTCATATTCTTCCATCAATTGGTTTACTTCTGCGTCAGAAATGCCGTCAATATATCTTACTAAATCCCCTACTCCGTACCCGTTTATAGACCAACCCAATTTGATTTGGGCTTCTACCTTATCTCCTTCTGTTACAGCCACTTCGCGCATATTATCGCCAAACCGTGCAACCTTAAGCTGGCGTCCCTCTGTGTATCCTACAGCCGTGTGCATCCAAGTACCTATTCTTTGGCAGACTTCAGGGTCCTCCCAGTAGCCGACAACCACTTTCCGAGGAATCCGCAGGCGAGCACCGATAAAACCATATTCACGGTCACCATGAGCGGATTGGTTTAAATTCATAAAATCCATGTCAATATTACCCCAGGGCAGGTCACGATTAAACTGAGTATGCAGATGTAAGAGCGGTTTGTTCAACTCTGAAAGGCCGGCAATCCACATTTTTGCGGGTGAAAAGGTGTGCATCCATGTAATTAGGCCAGCACAAGAATCATCAACATTTGCCTCCAGACACAACTTGCGAATACCCTCCGGTGTTTTCAAGACTGACTTAAATTCGATTTGATAAGGGATGGCTGAATCGTGATCTAAGCCCTTCGTCATCAACCTAGAATGTTCCTCTACCTTCAGAAGCACTTCAGGTCCATATAAATCTTGACTTCCAGTCACAAACCAAAATACTGATTTTTTAATATCTAACATCATTTCATCTCTCCATCTTCGTCTCATTTTTTATATTCTCTATAAGGAAACTTACTTCAGGTGGAGTTTATCTCCATCTGTTTTCCTATTGTCCATAATAAGCATTTACACCATGCTTTCTTAGAAAATGCTTATCCAGCAAGATCTGATCAATCGAATTAACTCCAGGCGTAAGCGAGCAGGCAGTATAAGCCATCATGGCAACTTCTTCAAGTACCACAGAATTATGCACTGCCTCTTGAGCATCCTTTCCCCAAGTAAAAGGCCCATGATTATTCACTAGCACTCCTGGCATATAAATTGGATTCCTACCTAAAAAAGTTTCTACTATTACTGCTCCAGTTTGCTTTTCATAGTCTACCTGTATTTCTTCTGGCGTCAGCTTTCTAGTGCATGGTATTTCTCCGTAGAAATAGTCCGCATGAGTGGTTCCTAGGGCCGGAATTCCTTTACCCGCTTGTGCCCAGCTCGTAGCCCATCTCGAATGAGTATGAGCCACACCACCCACCTGATTGAAATTTTTATAAATAACAAGATGAGTTGGAGTATCCGATGAAGGCTTTAACTTACCTTCTACTTGATTTCCATCAAGATCGACGACAACAAGATCTTCAAGTTTAAGTTCTTCGTAAGGAACACCACTAGGTTTAATGACAATAAGATTGCTCCTACGATCAATGCCACTGACATTTCCCCAGGTATAGGTTACAAGACCTTTTTTAGGTAGTTCTAGGTTTGCATCCAGGACGGATCTTTTTAATTCTTCTAGCATATAATTAGCTCCTTTAAGGTGACTGCTCCTATTTTACTGCGGCTTTTATCTTCTTAAGTCTTTTCATGACATCATTTGTACCTCGTCCGAAGTAATCATGGAGGATATTGTATTCCACGTAAAGCTCTTCATAGATTTCAACATTCTTTTTATTGGGTTTATAATAGTCTTCTTTCACCTTACCCATGTGTTTTGCTGCCTCAACAATTGAGTCATATCCGCCCTTTTCTTTCCCTGCAACAACTGCTCCAAACATGGCAGAACCAAGAGCAGGAGTTTGAGCTGAAGCTGATATTCTAATTTCACGGTTAGTTACATCAGAATAGATCTGCATCATGAACTTATTTTTCTCAGCAATCCCACCAGCTGCATATAATTCACGAATAGGAACCCCATTTTCCTCGAAGGTATCAATTATTTTCCGTGTTCCATAAGCTGTTGCTTCTATTAAGGCCCTATAGATCTCCTCCGGTTTTGTTAAAAGAGTACACCCTAAAATCATTCCGGTAAGGTCAACATCCACCAATACCGATCTATTTCCATTCCACCAATCTAAGGCAATCAGTCCACTTTCTCCTACTTGGAGTTTTTCAGCCTTTTCTGTCAATAGCCCATGAATATCTAGGCCTCGTTCTTCAGCTTCCTTGGTTAGGCTAGCAGGCACACAATTTTCTACAAACCATTCGAAATGGTCTCCCACGCAGGATTGACCTGCTTCATAACCCAATAGGCCAGGAATAATTCCGTCTTCAACGACACCGCACATACCGGGAACGATTTTTTCGTCGGTCCCCAGCATGACATGGCATGTTGATGTTCCCATAATCATTAACATTTTGCCTGCCTCCGTCATGCCCAAGGCCGGAACTGAGACGTGAGCATCGACATTACCAACAGCTACAGCAGTTCCAATTTTTAACCCCGTGAGTTCTGCCGCTTGAGGCGTAATTTCCCCTGCTTTTGAACCTATGGCATAGATGTCAGTGCTAAGTTTCTCTTCAACTACGTTTTCAAGGTTTGGATGAAGCGCTTTGAAGAAATCCTGGGAAGGATACCCCTCATGTTTATGCCATATTGCTTTATACCCTGCTGTACAACTATTTCGTTTTTCTTCTCCAGTAAGCTGATAGACTACCCAGTCAGCCGCTTCCATGAATCGATCTGCCAACTTATAAAGTTCGGGTGCCTCATGAACAATTTGGAGTATTTTAGGTATCATCCATTCTGAAGAAATTTTTCCCCCGTAATTTTTAAGGAATTTCTCTCCTCTTTCCTCCGCTAGTTTGTTCAACTGATTCGCTTCCTCTTGGGCAGCATGGTGTTTCCAAAGCTTCACATAGGCATGAGGATTTGATTTCAAGTCTTCGTCGAAGCATAGTGGCGAGCCATCCTTGTAGGTTGGTAACATGGTACAAGCCGTAAAGTCAATCCCAACCCCAATGACATCTTCAGCCTTGACTCCTGATTTCTTTAAAACTGCAGAAATAGTTGCACTTAGAACCTCCAGATAATCTTGAGGATGTTGAAGCGCCCAATCCGGTTCTAGCTTAGTCACGCCATCCGGCAAATACTCGTCCATGACGCCATGAGGATAAACCTTGACTGCAGCAGCGACCTCTTTCCCAGTCTCTACTTCAACAAGTACTGCTCTTCCAGATTGAGTTCCGTAATCCACTCCAATAGCATATTTATGATTCATTGATTTTCCATCCCCTTGATCATATTAATTTATGTTTAAGTAACGTCACTTTGATTGGATAATAACCTATTAGCAATAGTGCTAACGGGAAGAGAACAACCATTCCAGGTATCATATAAACCACGCCAAAGATTATGCAGAAAATCCCATCGAATAACGTTATTCTTCGTTCGTTGGCTGTCTTATAGTTCTTCTTTGCGGCATCATACGAAATTTGTTTACCAGGGTATTTATTAAACGCAATTCCATACATTCCGATGGCCATAATTATTAATCCTAGAACAATATTTGAGTGAGACATAGACGACTCTCCTTTAAACCTTTTTCCATACGATAAACTACATTGTTTATACCGTTATACAGATAAAAGCTGAAAATACTATTCAGCTTTTATCCAAATATGAAGGTATGATTTTTCTACAGAACCTCTCACCGTTGGGTCAAGCACTATCTGCAACAGTATTCTATTGCTGATAATTGACTTCGAAATGCCAGACAAGGCAACTCATTTAGGCAGTTTTTGATTTTGAGTAGACATCAAATGCGACAGCCATTAATAATACTAAGCCTTTGATGGTCTGTTGCCAGTCAATCCCGACGCCTATTAATGACATGCCATTGTTCATAACACCCATAACAAGCCCACCTATGATTGCGCCCATGATCGTACCTATGCCTCCAGCGGTTGATGCCCCTCCTATGAAGCAGGCAGCAATAGCATCCAGCTCAAAGTTTGAACCAGCATTGGGTGTTGCGGAATTTAATCTAGCAGCAAAGACCAGTCCCGAAAGAGCCGCTAGTATCCCCATATTTACGAAGACCATGAAGATCACTTGCTTTGTTTTGACCCCAGAAAGTCTTGCGGCCTTTTCATTGCCACCAAGGGCATAAATATGTCTTCCTAAAGTCGTCTTAGTTGTAATAAACGTATAGAAACCGATTAATACCAGCAATAAGACTAAAACATTGGGTATTCCTTTGTAAATAGCGAGGGTATAGAAAAATAAATTTAAGACAGTGACCAGTGCCACAATTTTTACGATCAACGGCCCCAGTGATACCACTTCAAAATTGTATTTCTTTTGAGTCTTTCTCTTACTTATTTCATAGATCACATATAAAACTGATAGAAGTAGTCCGATAACAATCGTGGTGATATGAATACCTGTCCCATGAAAGAAATCTGGTATAAAACCCGTGCTCATTTTTTGGAAAGAGCTTGGAAATGGTGCGATTGAAGTGCCTTTGAGGGAAACGTAAGTCAGACCTCTGAATATTAACATTCCCGCCAGAGTCGTGATAAAGGCGGGTATTCTGACATAAGCAATCCAGAACCCTTGAAAGGCTCCTATCAGGGCGCCAACTATAAGGCAAATCAGGATCCCCAAGGCAACCGGAACATCATTGTTAATGATCAAGATCCCTGAAAGAGCTCCTACGACAGCGGCGACTGAACCCACGGATAGATCTATCTGAAAAGAAACTATGACCAGTAACATACCAATTGCTAAAATTAATATATAGCTATTCTGTAAGATTAAATTGGTAACGTTCAAAGGTTTTAATAATATACCACCGGAAGCAATCTGAAAGAAGATCATAATTCCGACTAACGCTATAACCATACTGTATTTGGTTATATTTTCTTTAAAAATTTTATATAGAGCTCCCATACTTATACCTCCTGCCCCTGTTTCATAATCATTTCCATAATTTTTTCCTGAGATGCTTCCTTCGCGCTAATCTCTCCTAATACTTTTCCATCATTCATGACATAGATCCGATCACACATCCCCAGCAATTCAGGAAGTTCCGAAGAAATAAGCAATATGCCCTTTCCTTCCGTTGCTAATTGATTAATAATCGTGTATATTTCATATTTTGCACCGACATCAATGCCTCGGGTTGGTTCATCCATGATTAATATATCGGGTTCAGTGAAAATCCATTTACTGAGTACTACCTTTTGTTGGTTTCCACCACTTAGATTACCGGTTTGCTGCAAGATTCCAGAACACTTGATATTTAATTTTGAACGTAAATTCTCTGAATGCACAATTTCTTCATTTTCGTTGACGATACCGCCCTTGGATATTCTCTTCAGATTAGCTAATGAAATATTTGCCTTTATGTGATCTATTAAAATTAATCCGAATTCTTTTCTGTCCTCTGTAACGTATGCCAGACCGTTTTTAATAGCCTTATTTACATTGTTGATGTTTATTTCTTGACCGTCTTTATAGATTTGACCACTTATTTTTTTGCCATAGGATTTACCAAAGATACTCATAGCAAGTTCGGTTCTTCCTGCACCCATAAGGCCAGCAATGCCTACAACTTCCCCTTTACGAACATTGATGTTGACATTATCACAGACTTTACGTCCACTGCTTATCGGATGATAGACCGTCCAATTCTTAACTTCAAAGTTGATCTCACCAATTTCCGCTTCTCTTGGTGGGTAACGATGGACTAAATCCCTGCCTACCATACCTTTGATGATCTTGTCGACCGTTATATTATCATTTTTTGTATCGAGTGTTTCGATGCATGTCCCATCGCGTATAATCGTAATTGAATCAGCAATCTTGGAGATCTCGTTTAATTTATGGGAAATAAGGATCGATGTAATCCCTTGGCTTTTAAGTTCAGCAATCAGATCGATCAAATTCTGACTATCATCTTCATTCAAAGCAGCTGTGGGTTCGTCCAAAATTAATAATTTAACTTCTTTTGATAAAGCCTTGGCAATTTCAACGAGTTGTTGCTTACCAACCCCAATATTAGCAATCAGAGTCTTTGGGGATTCGTTCAATCCGACTTTTTTAAGTAATTCTGTTGTTCTCCTTGTAGTTTCATTCCAGTCAACGATTCCATAGTTACTTCGTTCGTTTCCAAGAAAGATATTTTCTGCAATCGATAAAAAGGGTATTAGAGCCAACTCTTGATGAATGATTACAATCCCTAAGCGTTCACTTTGTTTGATATCTTTAAACTCGCATAACTTGTTATGAAATAGGATGTCTCCGGTATAGCTCCCGTGGGGATACACACCGCTCAAAACCTTCATTAGTGTTGATTTACCTGCCCCATTTTCCCCAACTAGTGCGTGAATCTCTCCTTGTCTAACCTTTAAATTAACGTTATTGAGCGCCTTAACACCAGGAAAAGTTTTAGTAATCTTTTTCATTTCGAGAATGGTCTCTGCCATAGGATTTCAGCTCCTACCATAAAAAATAATTTAGTGATGGGTATAGCACGATCGATATACACCATCACTAAATAGCATTCAGTCAATTACGAATCTTTATTCTTTACTTGAGTTTATCTGCTGTATAGTATCCACTTTCAATTAAGATCTTTTCATAATTTGTTTTATCAACAACCACTGGATCACAGAGGAAGGAAGGAACAACTTTAAGTCCGGTGTCATATGTTTTTGTATCATTAACGACTGGAGTTTTACCTTTTAGGACAAAGTCTGCCATTTCAGCAGCTTTAGCTGCCAATACTCTGGTGTCCTTAAAGATCGAGGTGGTTTGTTCACCAGCGATGATTGATTTGACCGAAGCGACTTCACAGTCTTGTCCTGAGATGATCGGCATTTTTTGAGTAGCTGATCCATAGCCGACGCCCTTCAAGGATGAAATGATACCAATACTGATACCATCATAAGGAGATAAGACTGCATCAACTTTAGCGGTTGTATAGTTTTTACTAAGTATGTTATCCATTCTCGCCTGTGCGGTAGCGCCGTCCCATCTTAGGGTTCCGACTTGTGCATAAGCTGTTTGTCCACTCTTGACAACTAATTTACCAGACGTGATGTACGGCTGTAAAACGGACATAGCTCCATCAAAGAAGAATTTAGCATTGTTATCATCTGGAGATCCAGCAAACAATTCAATGTTAAAGGGTCCTTTTCCATCCTTTAAGCCTAACGCTGTTTCAATGGAACCTGCTTGAAGGACACCGACTTTGAAGTTATCGAAGGTTGCATAGTAATCTACGTAAGCGCTCTTCGTGATCAGTCGGTCGTAGGATATTACTGGAATCTTGGCATCATGAGCCTTTTGTAAGACATCTGTTAAAGCTGTACCATCAATTGAAGCAATGACTAAGACGTTTGCGCCTTTCGTGATCATATTTTCGATCTGTGCTACCTGATTCGGTACATTATTATCACCATACTGTAAATCAGTCTTATAACCGAGTGCTTCCAAGGATTTTACCATGTTATTGCCATCGTCAATCCATCTCTGGGATGTCTTTGTGGGCATAGCAATACCGGCGATTTTACCATTGCTTTCTACTGTTGGGCTTGGAGTAGCTGAGCTTGGAGCTGCTGGTTTCGCTGCACCGCAGGCTGTCGTCATGACCATGACTAATAAGAGCATTAAAACTGACAGGACCTTTTTCATTCTTTTTCCCCCTTATTTTTTTATAGAAATATATCACTATTCCTTTACCGTGTTATCATTACTTCTTTTAGATATACTGGCAAAAGATAGTAACCGAAAGAGTAAATATCTCAACCTTAGACTTAGTTAATTAAATTATCTAAGTTAGGTATATTGTATATTGCCGGAATCTGAATAGTCAAGCACTATCTTTAAGACAACTTACTCATTGATAGTTTCAAATAATGCATCAGTTAACCCTGTCGATGTGAATATTTTTTTCAGTACTAAGGTAAGCGCCCCAATAGCGATGGCATTTTCGCCCAATTCCGAGATGACAATAGAAACTGCATGAGCTGGTTTTGCTAAAGCCCGACGTTCGACCGTCTTTCTTAAAGAATCCATGATGAAATCAGCGGATCCGAAAACTCCTCCACTTAAAATAATCAGCGATGGATTGAGAGTATTGATCAGATTAGCAATGCCTATTCCAAGATAGCGGCCTGTGTCTTCTAACACGTCTATTGCCACTTGATCCTCTTGCTGCGCTGCCAAGTAGAGCATTTTTCCATCAATAAGCTCGATGTTTCCTTTAACCATATCCTCCAGAATT
The DNA here is from genome assembly GCF_000802135.1 of Desulfosporosinus sp. BICA1-9. Taxonomy (NCBI): domain Bacteria; kingdom Bacillati; phylum Bacillota; class Clostridia; order Eubacteriales; family Desulfitobacteriaceae; genus Desulfosporosinus; species Desulfosporosinus sp. BICA1-9. Next base: position 27,852 of record NZ_JUEE01000072.1, on the reverse strand, counting down.
GACTTCTTGCCAAAACGAATGGCCTGCTGGGCTCTCACCGCAAGCGCAGTCCCGCCTACCATACTTTCAAGACAACCGTAGTTACCACAGCTGCATTTTGGTCCATTGATATCAATGATTGTATGCCCTATTTCACCTGCAGTGAATGAGGTTCCACGATACAACTGATGATCTAAAATAATACCTGCCCCTACGCCTGTTCCAACCCGGAACAAGATAAAATTAGGAACGCACTTCCCTTGACCAAACCAACTTTCTCCGATGGCCTGAGCTCGAATATCATTTTCCACTTCAACGGGCAAATCAAATTTATGTTCTAGGTACGCTTTGATGGCGATGTTACGAAAATTAAGATGAGGAGCAAAAATCGAAACTCCTTGTTCGGAGTCGACAAGGCCATGCATACCCACGCCAATTCCTAGAATAGACTCCATTTTGGGGTTCGCTCTCTCGATAACCTTTTCGATGACGTCTGCCAGGGTTGCCAAGAACTGTTCACACGTCGGATTTTCTACATACCTCGCTTCTACTTGGGTGATCACATTTCCATCCAAGGTGGCCGCCACTGCCTTAACTTTCTTCGGCCCAGCATAAACGCCAACCACATGGAAAGCGGAGGAGTTAATTCTGAGCATAATCGGTTTTCTTCCACCCGTAGACTCACCCAGATCGGTTTCTACCACCAATTTTGTGTCAATTAATTCCCCAACAAGATTCGTAACTGTAGGGGGAGTTAGCTTTGTCAATTTTGCTATCTCAGCTCTCGAAATAAGGCCATGCTGCCTGACGACATTGAGAATTGCCGATTTATTCAGAGATTTCATGCCCTGAAAACTCCCGACTGAAATTGGTTCACCCACGCTTTCACTCCCTTTTTTGTGCCAATTGTGATATTCCATTATCGAATCAGGATATCTGGGCGGAGGTAAATTTGGCCGTTTTTCTCCATCCGCATATACTCCCATTCCCCTGTGTATGTTAAAAATTCCGGCCCATTCTCGGTAACCAAAATTGTATCTTCTGATTTTATTCCTTTGAGGGATGGGTTCCAAGCAAAGGCTTGATGATCCTGAACCACGCCCTCACTATTCAAATTAGCCAAAAATTCACGTGAAGCATACCCTGTCGGACCGCCTTGATGAAGGGAACGCCAATCCTCTTCATAGCCCATTTTTCTATACACTTCAATACCTTGCCGAAAAACATCCTTGATCGGGACTCCTGGCCGAGTCGCCAGATTAAACGCTAGATCAATTTCTAACAATTTTCGTTTATTCTGCTGTAGTTCCTCCGAGATTGGTCCAAAATGAACAAAGCGAGTTGCACTAGCGACTAAGCCCCATTTTTCACCACAAAGGACAAGCATCGCATAATTCTCCAGCTTTTTCTCCGTAGGAATGGGATGACGATACTTATAAATTCTCTGATCCGTTGCCACCAGAAGTACTTGCGGTTGGATTCCTAGACTTACTACTTTCGAGGTTAGAAGCGCTTGAATCTCGAATTCTGACATTCCTGGTCCAATCTGTCGGCACGTCATTTCCAAAGCTCTAGCAACGTTTTGTGACAACCATCGATAGTGATCAATTTCTTCAAGACTTAAGACATAGGACAGCTCCGCTAATTCCTTGCTCAGGTCTATTCCTGCTGTAAGAGGAACCGTTTCTGGGCACATATCCGTCCCCATCTTTTTCCCTTGGCATAAGTTGTCAATCGCCACTTGATGTCCCTCAAACCACTCTGGCGTGATCCACTCAATTTCCAGATCAGACAGTTCCTCTTCCTGTATGCGGGCAAACTCCATTTTAGTCGTGATGCAGCAAACCTTGTCCTCAAAGACTAACAAATCCGCTACTCCTAGCTCTGTCGAGGAAAAGATATAGTTTACCCGTCCGTTCGTCAGCCATGAAAAGCTCCGACGTTTACGGAGAAGGACTCCGTCTAAAGACTTCTCTCTTAGTAAATTCCTGATTCTCTGGATTTTTCCTTTTGTAGTCATTAATTATCAAACCCTTCCCGCTGATGCCGCTGCCAGTTCTTAGCTGTTTAGTTCACGGGCTCCATCCCCACTATCGCAATGATAAAATGTCGGGGTCAGCCCAGTCTTGCCCCTATATCCTATCGTCACCTGCGTTTGAAAATCCTTGACAGCCTCTTTATGAACCAAACTCACGGTACACCCGCCAAAACCAGCTCCTGTCATTCTCGTGCCCAGGCATCCGTCGACCTGACGTGCCTCAACAAAAAGTGTGTCTAGTTCCGGACCTGTCACTTCGAAGAGATCACGCAGAGACTCGTGAGACTTTATCATATACTGACCAAAATCCTGGATATTCCCTGCTTCTAAAGCGAAGGTTGAAGCTAGAGTACGTTCGTTTTCATGGATCACGTGGTCTAAGCGTTTATAAATCTCTGGCACCGTTACATACTTCTGTACCTCTTGCCATTGATCAAGCGAGAGATTACCCAAACTAACAACCCCAGGAAGGTTTTTCTGGACAATATTAACCCCTTCCTCGCACTCTTGCCTTCTTTGATTATACTTTGATTCTGTCAAACTTCGCTGTTTATTTGAGTTGGTGATGACAAGTTGATAGTCTCCCAAGACCAGCGGAACATAGCGATAATCCAAGGTGTCACATTTCAAGAGCACAGCGTTCCCCGCCTGTCCCATCCCCGAAGCAAACTGATCCATAATCCCACAATTAAGCCCGACAAATTGATTTTCGGCGCGCTGAGCCAGTTGCGCAAGGTCAATTAATGAGTAATCGAGAGATTCGATGTGTTTAAGAGCAATTGCAGTCACCATTTCTATAGAAGCGGACGAGGACAATCCAGCCCCTTTGGGGATATTCCCATCGTACAGAATATCGCAGCCTGATAAGCGCAGACCCAATTGATTGAATTCACTGAAGACCCCTTTGGGATAATTTGCCCATCCGTCAGCCTGCTGGTATATAACCTTATCCGCGTCGATCTCTACCTTTCCAGGAAAGCTTGTCGAAGCAAGACGAAACCTTCGATCCTTGCGAGGACGAACAACCGCCCAGGTTCCGTATGTTAACGCCGCAGGCAACACATACCCTCCCGTGAAATCAGTATGTTCTCCAATTAAATTTACTCGACCTGGGGCAAAGAAAACTCGCAGTTCCTCTCCGCTATCGCCATAGCCAAAGACTTTTGTAAAGGTCTGTCTCAGTATGTTCAGTCCAGGCATTCGTTGGTCCGCCCTTCTTTATCGAGATAATCTTGAAACGCCTTGCGCAAATATTCGGACGTCTCTTCCACAGCTTGCGGGTTAGCAGGCGCCCAAGCACCCATTTCAGAAGAAGCATAGTATTTTAGTTTACCTTCATCTCTCAAGGGTGTGTAAAATTCAATATGAAAGTGATAATAATCCTTTGCAGACTGTCCATGAACCGGGCGTTGATGAATGACCATCATATAGGGGAACAACCTATTGAATAAAGTATCCATGGCACCCGTCATACACTTTAGCATGAGAGCTAAACTACGTTTTTCCTCCCGAGTGAAATCACTTAAGGCCGTCTTATGGTTTTTACTAACAATAAATAACCCGTATGGGTAATCCGTAAAGAACGGAATATACGCTAAAAAATGCTCATTTTCATGAATTACACGCTTCTGAAACTCTAATTCTGCTCGATTCATATCACAAATTAGACACGATCCGTGTGAGGTGTAATAGGTATGGCAATTCTCGAGTTCCGTGCGGATTTTCAAAGGAATCCAAGAATAAGCATAAATCTGACCATGCGGATGAGGCATCGTTACACCGCACTCTTCCCCTCGATTCTCGAAAATCATAATATATTCATGGTTTGGCTCCTGACTCAGGGCCACAAACCGTTCCGTCCACAAATCAATTAATTTTTCCAGATGCTCGATAGAAAGCTCTGGAAGTGTCGTGGTATGATTAGGGGAATAGAGGATTACCTCGCATTTTCCATGCGCTTTCGCAGTTTTATATAAGGAAGACCCTACAGAATCAGCCTCGGGTGGGTCAGACATAAGTGCAGGAAAATCGTTATCGTATTTAAGAACATCATAATCTTCAGGTACCTTACCCGAACCCGGACAAAAAGGACAACCTTCCTTCGGCATATTCGGTCGATTTTGCCTGCGGGTAGCCACCATAGTCCAATCCCCCAACAACGGGTTATAACGTAATTCAGTCATGGCTATCCCCTCCTCTATGATCGTCTCTCAATGAGTTTTTAATCTTAGCTTATTTGATCTTCTCTATTCTATTATAATCCATTTAATTAAATTAATTAAGTATCTTTTATATTTATTTTCTCGTTTTTATTTAACAAATTAGGGAATGTTTAGTTGGTTAAATTAACCCTTCCATTCAAATTAATAGCAGATAGGGGTCGGTCTCTTTTTTCATGCCTCCACTCTTACCCTTATCAACTAGATGTTAAAGGCTGCCGATACCATAGGGTATCGACAGCCTTTTTCCTACTATCAGAAAGTATAAGTTTCGGGTAAGGTCCCTTCTCGCCATCACAGCACCTTGCCATCCATGGCGGTGCTCTAATCTCAAACGTCCTGTTCGAGTCATGACCAACGCATAAGTGCAACTAAGGCTGAGGCCTTCGCTAAGGCTTCTCCGCTAAGCTAACACGTGCGAAGACAGTGTCTTCGTGGACGTCAGCCAAGTTTTCTTTACATCGTTTATGCTTTGAAGTTTTCTTAGCCCTTGTAGAAGGTTTATCTTGCTGCTTGGGTAGTGCTCAATCCTAAGCCCTTTCTCTTCGCCATAATATGAGCCTCGATGTTATTAGCCACTTCGACAGGATCGTCTCCGAGGGCGACCTTCCCTCCGGTTAGCCCTTCTACATCTTGGGTCAATAATTTGACGAGTTGGGGTGCGCCCGTCACAAAGGGGGTCGGGGATAGATGAGTGTACGCCCCATATGCAACAGCAAATACTCCATCAATCGTCGCTTTTTGCTCCATCCATTCGGGGGCAGTCACTGCAATGGGTAATTGAGGTACGTCAACATCCAAATGATCTGCCAGGGCTGTGACGAGCATCGAGATTCTTCCTGTATCCGTACAGGTTCCAAAACTCAAGACGGGTGGGATTTTTAAGGCACCGCATATTTCTCCAAGGCCTTTGCCCGCCATTTTAACGGCATCCATGTTACAAAGCCCCGCCACTTCTAAGGCGTGATTTCCACACCCACCGGAAACAACCAAAATATCCTTTTTGATTAGTTCTTTTGCCAGATTTACAGTGTTCCAATCCTGTGGGCCATTCCTAATGGTCGAGCAGCTCACTAGGGCGACAACACCTTTAATTTTTCCCGCTGCGATGACATCAACGAGCGGATCTAGTTTGTTGCCAAGAGCCTCTAAGACAGCTTCAGTGGAGAATCCCGCAATCGCCTTCTGCGTGATTTTGGGAACCTTCGGGGTAATTGTCCCTTTTCGCTTATTGAAGTTTTCAATACTCAAATTAATGAGTTGATCAGCTATTGCATCAACTTCAGCCGGATGATACGCATACTTATGTTGGAGTCCCGGTACACCGATGATCGTACTGACACTCACCAGGGTTATTTGATATTTTTCTGCATACATATCAATGGCTGGTGGGGAACAATTCTCATCCATGGCTAGGACATCCACCGTCCCGGTAGCTAAAAGGGGCTCTATGGTCAACCAATTCCCCATTAGACCCACAAAAACATCATCTACAGGAAATCTCTGGACCAATTCTTGTCCGGTTTCGATAGAACCGACGATTCTAAGTCCTTTCGCCCCAGCCGCTTTGGCCCGATCTTGGACTTCCTTCGTTTTGGCCTTTTGAATGGTTGCAACTCCAGGCCATGGTTGGTGACCATTGAGCACGATATTAACGTAATCAGGGTCCATAATCCCTAAATCAACATTGACTTCGTGGGGTTTAGGTGTGCCAAACAAAATATCTTGGGTCATTTCCAGCCCAATTTGAGCATTATAGATTGTGGCAAGTCCCAAGCGCAAGGCTTTGAGTGCCAATGATACGTAATCTCCATCGACATTAGTTAAGCAGCTAGCGACACAATTTTGCTCTTCATGAACGGCACCGGCAGGGTAAATATTTAAGTCCTTCCAGACTTGTTTCCGTTTCTTCGGAGCAAATGCTTCGACCATAAGGTTAGGCTCTTCAGATCCGATGTTCATCTGTGCATTGAGGAGATCGGCTAATTGTATGGCCATCTGGTTAGTATCCTGATTCGTATTGAGTCCAAGCTTTTCACACATCCATTTAAGTTTATTAACATCTGTAATAATAAATGGAGTTTTCCCTTCTCCAGTCGCCTTTAAGGTTCTGAAAGCCTCATAGGCATGATGGCTATAGGTCCCCGCTCCCATAATATTTTGCAGAAGAAGCTTTCTCATAGCCATAGCATCGGCACCAATTCCACAGACCCCTTTATCCTGTTCACCCTTTTCACTGATTCGGCAGGGTCCTTGGGCACATTGTTGACAGGTTAAGCCTTGAAGACAAAATTTACAACGTATCTTCTCCTGTTGAGTCCAGCGATCGAATGAATTGGACATACCATCTTCCCGGATACGTATTAACATCTCTTCAACAGAGTCATGATAACTTACCCGGCCTTCTGTCTTTTCCAGTATGGTTTCAGTCATTACCGATCCCCCTTTTGTTATTACTATAGAAAGTTTGCTCATCTGCAATGGTAAATATGTACATGTTAATAAAAACTAAAAAGTCTCATTATCTATTCTCTTGTCATTCAATAGTTGCTGATTAATTTTCGATATTAATCAGCATGGTTGTTATAGTTGCTTAGGAAAAATGGAAAGATATAAAAATAGTAACCTTACAAGGAGGGATCATAAATGAACGAAAGCAGCGTTATGAACACTGATCCGAAAAATCTCCAAGCTAAAAGAATCGTTTATTATATCTTAGGGGTTTTACAAGTTTTACTAGCCTTTCGCTTAATCTTCAAGCTATTAGGGGCCAACCCACAAAGTCCTTTTGTGTCGTTCATCTATTCTGTGTCACAAGCCTTTTTAATCCCCTTCAACGGTATTTTCAGATCGGCTGTCACTAAAGGAATTGAGGCACAGTCAGTCTTAGAGCCAACGACCATTATCGCAATGATTGTTTATGCGATCATTGCTTGGGGAATCGTTAAGTTAATTGAAATCCGCAGGCCTGCGCATAGCAACGAAATCCGGTAAAGGAATGCTTACCTCAGGTGAAGTTTTACTCCATCCGAAAGTTTAGTTGAACTTATCCATGTGCAAGTCATGCAAGCCAAGTGCAAGCCAAGAACCGTCCCCAACTTGCACACCAACTTGCATACAACTGCATATTACGACTAGTGCAAAGAAACCCCCGTAACGGTAAATCTATACCGTTACGGGGGTTTGGCCATTTTCTTTCATAAAGTCATGCAACAATAAAATTCCATTCCGGATCTCATCCGGTTCCAGATGCCCATATCCTATCAACAACTTGTCTAAATGCTTACCTTTGCGGATACTGTGATATTCCACCGGAGTAACACGAATCCCATAGTTTCGACCCCGCTGTGCAAACTCATTATCAAAACGCATACCTGGAAACTCTAGGGCAAGATGTAACCCTGCAGCATCTCCCCACGGGTGCCATGCTTTCCCGAATGTTTCATCCAGCGTCTGTAAAAGGACATGTCGCCTCTGTCCATATACCCTCCGCATCTGCTGTACATGCCTATCTAGTTTTCGAGTATGCAAGTATTCAGCCAAGGCCGCCTGTTCAAAAGGGGGATTCTGGACATCTGCATGAATACGTAGATACCGCCACTGTGAGTGTAGTTGTTGCGGCAACACCACATAACCGATCCTTAACGCTGGGAATAAAACTTTGCTGAATGTCCCAACATAAATCACCCGTTGCGGATCCATCGAATAGAGAGGAGATACCGGGGCCCCGCAATATCTGAATTCACTATCATAATCATCCTCAACAATATACAAGTTATTTTCCCTAGCAAATCGTATCAACGCGGCTCGACGTTTAGCTGGAAGAATGCCTCCCAGAGGAAACTGATGAGAAGGTGTTACATATACTGCACATGCTCCTTTACCATCAAGATACTCGGTCTGAAGTCCTAGTGCATCCACCGGCACTGGACGCATTGAATATCCTTTACCTTGGAGTGCTCGCAGCATACCGATATGGCATGGGTCCTCTATCAGCATCTCCCGTCCCTCAGTAGACAGTAAATCGGCAATCAAATGTAAGGTTTGCGTTGCTCCAGCAGTAATGAAGATATCTTGTGAACTAACTGCAAGCCCCTTGCTTCGAAATAGCCATGCAGCAATTTCTTCACGTAACGACAGAAGCCCTTCCGGTCCGGAATAACCTAGTTGATTTAATGGCATTTTTTCAAATGCTTTAACGAATAGTTGCTGCCATTGATAGCGCGGAAAACATCGCAAATCTGGCTGACCTGTCTTAAAATCAGCCCTGAACGATTGAGCCTGTGGCATTGTTTCTTTCAACTGTTCTAAGGCAGGGGTTTTTTCAAGGCGCAGACCTTCAACAACCCGTGTTGGAGAACCCTGTCGGCTAATTACAAATCCCTCAGCTAATAACATTTCGTAGGACTCAGCAACAGTATTGCGCGATACCGACTGTTGTTTTGCTAATTCACGTGTAGAAGGTAATGCTTCACCTGGTTTTATCCGCCCATCTATTATGTAATCTCTCAGTGTTTGATAAATCTGACGCGACAAGGAAATTTCGCCTTGACGCTCTAATTCTATTCCCCACATACTCCCTCCAACTGGACTATTAATAATCCCCTTCAACTGGTTCTGTTGCTAGACCAGTTTATTTTGTATGATTATAACATCCCTGATTATTCATTACTATAAAATAAACTATTATATGGAGGATGAAAAATGGAACAGTTTAAAGGAATGATTTATTTAATGGGTGCTTTTACTCTGGCAGGAACTTCAGTTATTGCAGCCCGCTTCGTTTCCGGTCATCTGGGGACATTTACCATTACTGCTATCAGCTTGTTGTTTGCAATTCTTGCTTTGCTGCCGCTTTGCAGAAGCAATCTCAGAAAGACGCTTCAACAGATGTCGGCACGCGACTGGGTTACACTACTTCTCCAGGCAACATTTGGTATTTTTCTATTCCGTATGTTTCTTTTACAGGGTTTATTGTACACAAGTTCAGGTGAAGCCGGAGTCCTAACCGGAGCGACACCAGCAGCAACAGCACTTTTTGCAAGGTTTCTGTTAAAGGAACCCTTATATAAAAAAAGCCTTTTCGGTATTTTCAGTACTATTATAGGTATTCTGTTGTTACAGGGAATATTGTTACCTGGAAATGCATTGACTATGAATCATGTAATCGGGAATATATTGGTTCTCTGTGCTGCAGTATGTGAATCTCTGTTCAATATTCTATCCCGGATCAGTAGTCTTAGAATAGTTGCAGCTCGTTCTCTTCCCATAAATCCCATTGTCCAAACGATCCTTGTATCAGGAATTGCTTTGCTTCTTTGCCTAATACCATCACTATTCGAGCATCCGGTTTTATCGCTTATGTCACTTGGTATTAAAGAATGGTTGGCATTGGGGTGGTACGGTTTGTTCGTAACTGCACTGGCTTTCATTTTTTGGTACGCTGGTATAAAACGCTGCACCGCATATACAGCTGCTGCCTTTTCCGGTATGATGCCACTCACTTCGTTGGTCCTGTCTGTTTTGATATTAGGGGAGCGCGTTGCATTGCACCAATGGTCTGGGGGACTCTTGGTTGTCTTTGGTATGCTTCTGATTGGAGGGTGCCAAGTCAATCTACAACAAACAAGGTTACTAAGTATATCAGCATCTAAATGATACGAACTGTATGAGTGCGGAGCAAGTTGTGTCCCAACTTTTCATACCCTCGCCAACAGTGGGTTCACAGAGTTCGAGTCGATTTAATTTACATAAATTGGGCTGGTAATAAGCATTGAATTAAGTCTATAATCAATTAATGATATACTCATTTTTCAGTCGTATATCATTTGTTATTTGGATACCAATCAATCATCTGGTTGCAAGTTAACTCTAGAAAATGAGTTTAGACATCGTACAGGAGAGGATTGTATGGATCATAAACCAAAGAGCCTATTTCAACTCATTGAAGAGGACAAGCTAGTACGAATCATTGAAACCTTCACTAAGGCCACTGACATCACGATTGATATTAATGATGCCCTGGGTTTTCCTGTGGTTCAGCATGATTACTTTTATGGATTTTGCCGTAGCATCCGCTCCAAAGAGGCTGGTCTAAAGCGATGTATTAATTCCAATGCTCAGCTAGGTTTTAATACCGTAGAGCAGGGCAACTCCTGTATGGGCAAATGCCATGCTGGTGTTATGCTAATGTCAGTACCCATCATAGTAGATGATCAGTTCTATGGATCGATTACCTGCGGTCAGATGCTCCTGGAAAAACCACAAACTCAAGAGATTGAAGATATGCTTCACGCTACTTCTGACTTGGGTCTTGATCCCGAACACTTAATCCAATCTTTTCAGGAAATCCAGGTTATAAGCATGGAAAAATGCCAAGCTGCCGGTGGACTTATACAATTTGTGGTGAGTTATATAGTCGAACTGATCTATCGGGCAAAGATGCAAGAAGCGCTAAGCAAAGAGAAATTGAAAGCAGCTGAGGACGCGCGAATTATCGTAGAGCTTGAGCACACGCTACACAAGGCAGAGTTAAAAAACCTACAGGCTCAAATTAAACCCCACTTTTTATTCAACACTCTAAACACGATCATCAGTTTGGTAACTCTCGGTGAAAATACAAAAGGATTGAACACTCTTTTCGCCCTGTCCAATTTACTAAGGCATAATTTAGATCAGCCAGAAGAATTGGTCTCCTTGTGTGAAGAACTACATTATGTAGAAAGCTATCTTCTTATTCAAAAAACCAGATTTGGTAGTCGACTTGAAGTATCTATAGACGTTCCGGAAAACCTCCGAAATTTACAGATTCCTTTTTTAAGTTTGCAACCCTTAGCGGAGAATGCCTGTATCCATGGGTTGGAACCAAAAGAGGGTATAGGCCACCTCTGGATTAAGGCTAGAAAAGTTAACAACCTTGTGGAGATATCAGTGATAGATGATGGAGTCGGCATGCCCCAGGCTTATGCTGCGATCGATTTGAGCAAGGATCAGCAAATCCTTGCAGGGATTGGTCTGCGCAATGTTCATAAACGCTTGCAACTACAATTTGGCAAGGAATTCGGGGTTAAGCTGGTGCCTGAACAAGGGCTTACTACAGTTAGTCTCTTAATACCGAGTCAGTCCCCTATACCGCATTACGGCATCACTGATGAATGAAATCTCTACATCGCGGCGCAATACCATCACTGCGCGTTTGAGTCTTGGTAGCGCTCTAATTCAAACATCCTTGTTCGAGTCTTAGTAGCTCTATCCTCAAACATCCTTGTTCTAGTTATAGCCAGCGCGTGCAACTTAAGCGAGAACATAGGACGCGCCTAGTATCAAATGCTCCATGGATGGTTTAGCAGCATGGAAAAAGGACAAGCTTTTGAGCCTGTCCTTTCCTACGTGTGAAACTTCGGTTGCTAAACCGTTCTTGGGGTCTAATCCGGCTTAAAAACTAGAGGGGACTTCAGTAACGTCACTTAACGGCGTGTACTCCAGATTGAGTGCTTCTGCAACTGCTTTATAGGTGAGTTTACCATGGATTACGTTGACACCGCGGGCCAGCGCCAGGTCGGTTCTGATTGCTTCAGCATAGCCTAGTTTAGCAAGCTTAAGTGCATAGGGCAATGTAGCATTGGTCAAGGCGAAGGTCGAAGTACGGGCTACTGCTCCAGGCATGTTGGCGACACTATAGTGTATAACCCCAAACTTTTCATAGGTTGGTTCTGCATGAGTGGTCACATGATCAATCGTTTCTACACTGCCACCTTGGTCAATAGCAACGTCAACAATCACCGAACCCGGTTTCATAGCTTTCACCATTTCTTCAGTAACCAGCTTAGGGGCTCTCGCACCGGGGATCAGAACTGCTCCTACCAGCAGATCAGCTTGCGCTACAGCCTGCGCAATATTATAACTGTTAGACATTAAAGTTTTGATCTTTGAACTAAAGATATCATCCAGATAGCGGAGACGGGCATTGCTTACATCCAGAATAGTAACCTCTGCTCCCATACCGATGGCCATTTTAGCGGCGTTGATACCAACGATACCGCCACCAACAATCGTAACTTTAGCAGGGGAAACTCCGGGAACTCCGCCTAAGAGGATACCTTTCCCACCATATTGCTTTTCCAGAAACTGAGCACCAATTTGAGTTGCCATTCGCCCGGCCACTTCACTCATAGGAATGAGTAGAGGCAGGCTGCCGTCAGCAGGCTGAACAGTTTCGTAAGCAATACCTACGACATTTTTCTTGAGTAATGCTGCTGTCAAGGCGGGCTCTGGTGCCAGGTGAAGATAGGTAAACAGCAGTTGACCATCTTTGAACAGATCATATTCTGCAGACAGGGGCTCTTTTACTTTAATGATCATATCCGCGCTAGTATAAACATCAGCCGGGGTAGCCAAGACTTCGGCGCCAGCAGCAATGTATTCCTCGTTACTGATTCCACTGCCGACACCAGCATTATTTTCAATGACAACTTGGTGGCCGGCTTTGCAAAATGCCACAACCCCGGCGGGAGTAAGAGCAACGCGGTTTTCATTATTCTTAATTTCTTTAGGTACTCCGATAATCATTTTAATAATCTCCTTTCAATATGGGAAGCCTTTTAGTACCTTTATCATCTCACAATTAAGTTCTTAAACCAGACAAAACCATGTGCAATATTCTTAAGATATTGTCAGATTATTTGAATAACTTATTAAAATTTTTACCTTGAGTATTAATATTTTGTAATGCATAGATATTAAAAGAAAGTATAATTAATATGAACTCCTATCATAAGCAACAGATCTTGAGGGTGGGTGGTAATAGGATGTATAGAGTATTACTGGTTGATGATGAGGAATTAGAACGCAAAATTATCTGCTTTATCCTACAAAACTCCAGCCTGCCTATCACAATAGTTGGAGAAGCTACGAGTGGGCGAGAAGCTTTAGAAAAGGTTCATCTCACACGCCCTGATTTGATAATCATGGATATCAAAATGCCCGGAATTGACGGAATTGAGGCAACCAGACAAATTAAGGCACTTAACCCTGCCACAGAAGTCATTATTTTAACAGCCTATGGTAAATTTTCTTATTCTCAGCAGGCTATAAAAGCTCAAGCCACAGATTACTTACTCAAACCAATTCAACCACAACAACTGATCGAGGCTGTAAAACAGGCAATGGATAGATTTTCCCTTAGAAAGTTTCAACCTGGTCCTACTCTGGATTTGACAGGACTTGAGGAACAAGTAAGAGCAGGAAATCTTAAGGAGGGTAAACGTCAATTAGCGCTTATTCTTGAGCAGCTCGCTGCTTCAAACCAGATTCCACAAACAGTTCTTGTAAATTCTTTTGCTGTACGACTCATGATCATTGTCATACAAGTTACCCTTTCTGCAGGTGCTGATCCCTCCGAAGTTACTCCAATTGAACATGAGCTTGCCCAAGATTTATCCCATGTATCCTCCCTCGATGATATAAAATATTGGGGGGAGATAATGCTGGAAAAATGTATTGGTTTATTAGGTTCAAATCAGCCGTTTAATCAATCCCAAGTCTTAGTAAGTAAGGCCAAAGACTATATCGAATCTAACTATGCCCATAATATTTCGCTTAATATAGTGGCAACTCATGTCCACCTCAGTCCCGCTTATCTCAGCCGGATCTTTAATAAACATACAGGTATTGGTTTAACAGATTATCTGGCCCAAGTACGGCTCAAGAATGCCAAGCAACAATTGCGTAGGTCAACTGCCACAATCGACCAAATAGCCGCTGCTACCGGGTTTAATTCCAGCAGCTATTTTTCAGCTATTTTCAAAAAGCACGAGGGTATTACCCCCTCTGAGTATCGAGCAAATCATACCTTTTAACCAGGATCAGAGGTCATTATAGTTGCCAAAAGGGATGCAGAAATTGAGTCAATTCGACTGCATAATTTAGAGGTATTGAGCGTTTTAGCGCGAAATGTTACGTAATAGTTTATTTTTTCCTGTCAGGCCAATCCTATTAAAGATTAAACAACAAATTGAGGAGACTACTATGTCTAAGAGAAATATTGAGAATTTTCTTGATCCTAAATACTTAGAGGAAATCCTAGCTAGCTTTTCTAAGGCTACTGGGTTACACATTGAAGCAGTAAATAGGAAAGGGGAAACCCTCGCAATATTGGGTAATAAAAGCAGAAACCATTTTTGTCAGTTTATCCGCAGTCATAGTAAAGGGGAAAAGAAGTGTCTAGATTCTTATAAAGAAGCGACTTTAGAGGCAGCAAAATGGAATGAACCCTATTTCTTCCGTTGCCACGCCGGGCTCATCATCTGGGCTGTTCCAATTATCGTTGATAATGTATTTTTAGGGAGTATTATTTGTGGACAAGTCTTATTATGGAAACCCGATGAATTTTTTCTTCAACAGTTAAAGAAATCAAATCCTAAAAATATTGACTTTGATACTTTACTACAAAGAGTCAAAGACCTTCCCATTTCCTCTCCTGAGCAGTCTCAAGCTGCGGCTGATATGCTCTTTGTTGTCGTAAATCATCTGGTAAACAGAAACATTCACACGATGGAGGCGGAAAATGCCTATCACTTAGAACGCCTGCAAATAAAAGCTGATCTAGAAAACAGGAAGAAGAAGAACATTTCAGGCTTTACTGACTATGGAACCTATTTAAAGAATGAGAGGCGTTTTCTAAGTTATATACGGCTTGGTGATAAAACCAAGGCCCAAAGCACTTTGAAGAATTTATTAACCGACCTCTTAACAAAGACCGCGGGTGAAAAAGCGACTATCAAAATACGGATTCTTGAATTGGCTTCCCTATCATCAAGAGCAGCCGTCGAAGGGGGAGCTGATGCAGAACAAGTCATGGTGAAACTTCAGGATTTTAATAATGAAGTTGAAAGCATAGAACGCATAGAAGAATTTTTTTTCAAAGTCCATAAAGTCATAGCAGAATTCCTCGATGGAATTTTCAAACTTGCAGACAAGAAACATCTCAGTCTAGTTAATAACGCCCGAAATTTCATCATGGAAAATTACCATAAACCGCTAACCCTTAAAGCAACCGCCGATTATCTGTTTATTAGCCCGTCCCACCTATCTCGTTTATTCCGCTTAGAATTAGATTGTACCTTTAACGATTATCTAACTCGAGTCCGTGTTGAAAAAGCAGTAGAGCTGATGAAGAAACCGGAGTTCAGCGTTGAACAAGTTTCTAAGGCCATAGGCTTTAAAAGCCAAAGTTATTTCGCTGAAGTATTCCGAAAATATATTGGGGTAACTCCTTTGATTTATAAAAATAGCTTATTTTAGGAGCGATTTAAATTGATTTTTGACGATATTATTGACTCCATTGCAGAAGGTGAATCTGAAGATACCCTCGAATTAACCAAACAAGCATTGGCACAAGGCTATTCAGCTACTTCCATTCTTGAAAAAGGACTAATTACGGGTATAAACATCATCGCTGAAAAATACCGCACAGAAAAAGTGAACGTTCCGGAGGTCCTGATGGCCACCAATGCGATGCATGCCGGGCTATCTGTGATTGAACCAATCCTGACTGCACCTACCAAAAAGGGGCTCGGCAAGATAATCTTGGGTACTGTGGCAGGCGATTTACATGATATTGGCCTGGGCATTGTTAAAACCATGGCTATGACGACGGGTGCTAAAGTGATAGATCTGGGGGTTAATGTTTCTCCTAAGAAATTTGCCAGTGCCGTTCGCAAGGAAAAACCTAATATTTTAATGATCTCTGCCTTATTAACTACAACCATGCCTGTTATGAAAGATGTGATCGTTGAACTGGAAGCTCAAGGATTACGTAGTGGGCTTAAAGTAATTGTAGGGGGAGCACCGATCACAGATGCTTTTGCCAAGGAAATAGGAGCGGATTATACCTTTGAAGATGCTTTTGAGTTTCGCAATTTTCTAAAAGCAAATTTAAGCAAAATCTTAGCTTCCAAACATGTCGACCTATAAATCAAAAAGAACTACTCTCATATTGGGAGTAGTTCTTTGCTTCTCAACGACTTGATTTGGGGTGATCGTTATTTTTCTCGCTGTCCTCCTTTTAACATTTTCAAAGTAATGACTTGCCCAGCGTCAACATAGATAGACTCTGGTGCCTTGATTCCTTTCATTACTGAGGTGAGAAGGCTAATGTCACCCTCGATTTCTCCGACTTCCCAGTCAAAAAAATCGGCGATTTCTCGAACCTTCTGCCGGTATCCTTCAAGATCTTTGATTCCTGGTGTAATAATAAAGATTGCTTTCTTATAACTTCCATACAAGGTATTAATCAATTTACGTGCTTTCTTTTCTCCATATCTTGCTTCATATTCGAAGTATTCTGCCAAGGGAGTGCGGCCATAATCCAACCATCCCTGACTGAAATAATAAGTAAGGGAATTCTCCTTGAATAACTCCATATGTCTTGTCGTCGACCCTAACATTAAGCCAATACAATCGTGGGTCGCCGGAAATAAAAGTGGTACGCGAGGGGATAGCAAGCCAAGCATTGAATTAGAACATCGTCCGTAAGTCAAGATGATCAAATCATAGTCCTGGCTCTCATTAATTATCTCTTGTAGTTTAGTGTGTAACTTATCCGGTCGAGCGTGAAAGCTGTAATCTAGGAATTCACAATCCATCCCTTGGTTCAGTCCTTGGGCATGAATTTCATTCATAGTTGATTGACAACCAATCAGTTTAATCGCTTTATCCATTAGATTTTCCTTCCTCGCACTAGATGAATCTGAGTGTGGGAAAAACACCCAGGCCTCCACAACCTAGGTGTTCTTCAATTTCGTCATTAGGACGTTCTGACTTTTATGAAGTTATGGCTTAGCGTTACTTTCCTCCCAAAAGCTTCTCCTGCCCAAGTGCTTTGAAAATACTATAGCACATTGCTAGCATGATCAACATGAAGGGGAAGGCCGCTACAATAGAAACCGTTTGTAAGACCGCTAAAGCTGCAGTGCCACCGCCGACTAGGATCAGGATGATGGTGAAAGCACCCTGCATGATACCCCAGAAGCTACGCAATTTCTTGTCAGGGTCCATGTTGCCATTGGAAGTCAGCATGGCCAGGACATAAGTTGCGGAATTGGCAGCACCTACGAAAGAAGCAACGATGAGAAGAATTGCCAAGGGAGCTGTGATCGAATACAAAGGTAACTGTTGCAGTGTCGCGAAAAAGGCGGTAGTATAATCTGCATTAACAGCGGCCTGAATGGCCCCATTGGAGAGTTTATCCAAGTTGAAAGCGGCACCGCCGTAAATCGAGAGCCAAACCATAGAGAATCCTGAAGGTAGCAATGTTACTGCCAACACGAATTGGCGGATGGTACGACCCTTGGAGACACGGGCCACGAATTGTCCGACGAACGGAGCCCAAGCAATCCACCATGCCCAATAGAACACGGTCCAGCCATTCACCCAATCAATATTGCCCATCCACAGAGTCTGTCCGACAAAGTTTTGCAGGTAGGCTCCCAGAGTATCAGTGAAGTTGTTCAGGATTAACACTGTACCCCCGAACAAGAAGATAAATACCATGAAACCGATTGAAAGCCATACCTTAATATCGGCAGCAATCTGCATTGCCTTATGCAGACCGGAGATCGTGGCCAGAGTAAAGAGTAGAGTCATCGCCGCGATAACTATAGAAACTGTCACGGGCGTCGCCGGAATTCCCCAGATATAGTTCAGCCCTGTGGCTATCTGGTTGGAGCCGAGACCTAAACTGGTGGCCACGCCGAACACTGTGGCAAACACTGATAAGATGTCAATAGCTTTTCCGATAGGTCCGTAAATCCGGTCGCCAATCAGCGGATAGAAGGCTGAGCTGACTAGGAACGGCAAACCCTTACGGAATTGGAAGTAAGCTAGAGCCAAACCACAAATGGCGAAAATAACCCAAGGGTGGATGCCCCAGTGGAAAAACACGATACGCATAGCTGTACGCATAGCTTCAGGAGTAGCAGCTTCGCCCATCGGGGGGGACAGGTAATGCATCATTGGCTCGGCAACTGACCAGAACACCAGGCCGATACCCATACCTCCTCCAAACAACATCGAAAACCACTGGAAGTTGCTGAACTCAGGCTTGTCGTCGTCTTTTCCCAGCTTGATCAGACCAAAACGACTAAACGCAATCCCGTAAATGAAAACCGTGAAAAAGGCTACGGATAACAGGTATAGCCAGCCAAAATCAGTGGTCAAAAATGCGAAGGTCGCGCTAGCAACTTTACCCATTTCTTTGGGAAGGAACATGCCGAATAATACGAACAATACGATAATGACAGAAGAAATATACATAACCGAACGATTTGTGGTTGTCCCCTTACTATTTGTCATAAATAGCATTACTCCCCTTCCTATATTCAATACTTCTTCGAAATAATTGGGTCGTATTCTAATTCTGGTACGTGGAGAGTCACCAGTCTATAGAATCACTTGGGATACCTCTATCACAGTCAATAACGTATAAATACCAAGTAATACATTCTGACTATTAGAAAAGAATCCTAGGGACTTAAATGGATGTGATGTGCATTATTAAGGTCCCTAGGATTCAACTACATTAAGCAATCTTCCTCTATTGAATTAATGGTGATTCATTATTTAGCCAGCATACGATCGGCAAGTGCGACTGCCTCGTCTGCAGATTCTGCCCATCCATCGGCTCCGATTTCATTGGCATAGGCTTGGCTGGTAGGACCGCCGCCAATGAATACTTTGAACTGATCCCTAAGATTATGCTCTTTCAAATAATCAACAATCTGCTTTTGTGCACTCATCGTCGTTGTCAAGAGGGCACTTGCACCAATAATGTCCGCATCAACCTCTTGGGCCTTTAAGACAAAATCTTCGGCTTTAATATCAGTCCCGATATCATAAACTTTATAGCCTGCTGCCGTAAACATTGCTCCCGTAATATTCTTACCAATGTCATGAATATCACCTTCTACGGTTCCCAAGACTAGCTTACCTTTTGCCTCACCTTGACTCATACCCAATTTAGCAATCTCGGGTTCAAGCAGACCTAACCCTACTTTCATGGCCTCAGCGGACATCATTACATCCGGCAAAAAGACTTCTCCAGCTTTCCATAATTCTCCTACAACTTCAATTCCCTTGATCAAGCCTTGTTGTACAGCGTCAACTGGGTTAATTGATTCATCAATGACTTTTTGGGAAAGTTCGCCTACGATATCCTCATCCCCATCAATAATTGCTTGCTTTAATTCTAAAAAGATTTCATTCATTGCTTTATTTCCTCCCCATTTTTGATTCTTTTGAAAGTTATTGAGCGTTATTGAGCCTAGACGCTCTAAGATCGTTGAGCGATAAAATCTAATAATTTTTTATCAATGGCTTCGTCAAGTGCGGGTGGCACGTAATTAGCTAACACCTCTTGCCATTGTTTATGGGCCCTTTGGTTTGTATCCAGTTTTTCCTTGGACCAAGCATCAAAAGCTGAGCGATCACTTAATTGAGGGGAACGGAACTCTTTTTTATGATTCTTCCGTGTATGTTTTTGAGTAAGGAAGTGCCCGCCCGGTCCTACTTTAGCAATCGCATCGAAGGCTAAACCGTCCTCATCAAAGTTGAACCCCTTCATATAGTGCAAGAGCATCCCGGCCATTTCATCGTCCATCATAAACTTTTCATAAGAAATAGCCATATAATATTGTAAAATTCCAGCCGTATGAAGAACAAAGTTGATACCCGTTACGCTAGCTGCCATCAAGGTCATCATTGATTCATACCCCGCTTGGGCATCGACAATCTTGGCATCATTCAAAGCGCCGCCGGATCGACTGGGAACACCGTAGAAACGGGCAATTTGAGCACTGGCCGAAATGAACAAAGCAGTTTCTGGACTGCCAATCGAGAGGCTACCGCTACGCATATCACTGAGAGCCGAGGTTGAGCCGTACACGACCGGTGTTCCAGGATTAATACTTTGGGCTAGGGCTATGCCAGCTAAAACTTCAGCGTTTTGCAGGGCTAAAGTACCGACTAAGGCTGCCGGTCCAGTAGACCCAGCCATGACCAAAGAAGCGATAACAACAGCTTGTCCGGCTCTAGCGTAGGCCATCATAGCTCCCAACATTCTCTCGTCATATTTTAAGGGTGTTAACGAGTTGATTAGGGAAATAAGCACGGGTCTTTCCTTGATAACGTCTTTGCCACCAAAAAGCAGGGCAGCCATTTCGATGGAGTCCTCTGCGCGTTCCTGTCCTTCTGCACTGCCCATAAAACACTTATCCGAGTTTTTAATAGAACTATAAATCATTTTCATATGCCGAATTTCATCCGGGATATCTTGAGGCTCAGCTACCGTCCCACCTGTCATATGCAAATTTTTGCTGGCTCCGGCTAATTTAACAATATTATCGAAGTCCTGTATCGTGCTTTTACGACGAGTTCCGTCAGCTAATTGAACAAAGGGAGCCCCATAACCAGGCATATAGATTATATTTTCTCCGCCGCAAACCAGATTGTGTTCCGGATTCCGGGCATGCAGGGTAAATTCAGACGGTGCCAGCTTAACTTTGCCCTCAATAAATTCTCTCGTAAAATGCACTCGGTTTCCCTCTACCTTGAGTCCTTCCGCCCTGAAGACTTCTAAAGCTGGTGGATATTCAAAATCCATGCCGATTTCTTCAAGGATCTTGATGGATTCATTATGAATAATCTCTACCTGTTCCTGGGTCAAAACGTCATACTTAGGTAACATCAAATTACACCCCTTTAAAATTTATCTACGTTCCACTTTCTATAAGTGGGAGCTCAACGCTCGTAGGCTCATGTTTAGCATTAGCTGAACGGGTTCTAAAAAATCTTTAATAATGGATGCTCAGGTGATCCGAATTTTACACCCGTCAGCTTGTTATTATAAGCCATCATGGCATCCGTGGTAGCAACTGCCCTATATACCCAAGGAGCATTTACCATTGGACCATAGAGAATGAAGCTGGCACCTTGAGTTACTGGATACGTAAAGACGGCAGCCCCGGCCACTTCGAAAAATGGAGTTCCTTTGGAACGCATCTTCTTCCACAAATATACTGCGTTAGAAGGAGCACATCCGCCAGGATAACCAAATTCCTGATTGACTACATTGATAGCCTCACTCGTCCAGCTTGCGCTCGGTACATCCAAGACACCTGGATCAACCAAAAACTGCTCGATTCCTGCTCTCTTAGCAGCGTCAATTAAACCTTCCTTCTCTCCATCTCCTGTCAGAAGCTTAATTCTAGCTTTAGGTTTTAACGCTTTATTACTAAACGCTAAAATAACGGCGGTTTTAATCCCGCTTTCTTTGATAGCGGCTAACTCTTCCTCAGAATAATGCTCGTCAATCGAGTTATAGATAAGTCTTTTGCGCACTTCTGGATCGTTGCCAAGTTCTTTCAAAGCACCCATCCGTACGGCAGGACTGATACTGTCCAACAAAAAAGGAGCTTTAGAGTTTTTCATAACAAATTCAACATAACGGGTTAAAGCTTCTACCGATTCACCTAAAACATCGAGAATAAATGGATTACCCGTTTCAGCGCTAAGCTCGGCTTCTTGATCTAAGAGAGCTTTGGCAGCATCTTCATTGAAAATTCCCTTCATGCCATCCTGGACAATTTTGTGACCCCGATAAAAGATGCTACCGATCAGCACAGTTGGATATTGTCCTGGCTGTCCGCCTACTTTTACTCCGTTAATATCATAGACATGTTGTTCTGAAGTATAATTTAACATTATAAATTCCCCCATATTTTTATTGATTGAAACTTTCATCGTCGTCAAATGCAGCTTTCATATTTCAATCTAAAATTCCCTTTAACTAAATGTTTGATTCCCCAGAGAATACGAACTTTACATCATATATTAATGCGTTCCATGCATCTTGGAAGTTCACCCCCTATATATTGGTGACATGCGACAATTTCTTTGTTTGATCTTCCCTGTATCCATCATAACACCATAGCTCTCACGCATTATCACTACAGTTATGCTCGTTTTGCTACATTTGAAGCTGAAAATGAAAATTCGGATTATTCCTTTATTTGATATAATTTTCACATTTATATGTAAAAAAGACCCCATACTACATTAGTATGGGATCTTAAGAGAATTTGGACACTTTATGTGAATTCTCCCCTAAAAGCTTTTATAATCGACACAGTCATCGCAAACATGACAAACATAAACGGGAATGCTGCAGTGATGGAGGCCGTCTGCAGCGCACTCAGTCCCCCAGCTATCATTAAGGCAATAGCAACGGCACCCTCAATCAAACCCCAGGTAATCTTCAACCCAGCATTAGGGTTTAATTCCCCACCTGAAGTGAACATAGCTAAAACAAAGGTTGCAGAGTCCGCAGAAGTTATAAAAAAGATTGCTATGATTATAGTTGTCAGGACTGTTAGGACACCCGTAAGCGGGTAGTGCTGGAACATGGCAAAAATGGCTGTACTCATATCTTTAGTTACTTGAGTTGCAATTCCACCATGTTGTACAACATCAATGTACAGCGCGCTGTTACCTATGACTCCCAACCACATAAAACTCATCAACGCGGGCGCAATGACCACCCCTAAGATAAACTCTCTTACTGTCCGACCCTTTGAAATTCGGGCAATGAACGCGCCAACAAAAGGGCCCCAGGCAACCCACCATGCCCAGTAGAAAATGGTCCAACCTCCTACCCAACCAGGATTAGTTTCAAATGTATCTGCCCAAAAACTCATTTGAATGATATTTTGAACGTAAGACCCAAAAGTTTCGGTAAAGCCATTAAGAACAAACCGAGTCGGCCCAATGATTAACATAAAGGCCAGAATTATAAAAAGGAGCAGCATATTAGCGT
Source organism: Desulfosporosinus sp. BICA1-9 (assembly GCF_000802135.1). Taxonomy (NCBI): domain Bacteria; kingdom Bacillati; phylum Bacillota; class Clostridia; order Eubacteriales; family Desulfitobacteriaceae; genus Desulfosporosinus; species Desulfosporosinus sp. BICA1-9. Next base: position 4,748 of record NZ_JUEE01000072.1, on the reverse strand, counting down.
TGCTTAGAAACTTAATGCCTCGTTCAATTCCAGTTACTGCAGATATTATAAATAATGCCGTAATGACTACGATGATAACGACAGAGGGCATGATTCCTGTAGGAAGGCCATAGGCATAATTTAATCCGGTGGCGATCTGCGTAGCCCCTAATCCCAGAGATGTAGCAACCCCAAATATCGTTGCAAATACAGCCAGGATGTCAACTAACTTTCCAATCCACCCCTTGATTCCTTTTTCCCCAATTATCGGGTAAAGAGAGGAACTAACTAAAGCAGGTAACCCTTTACGGAACTGAAAATACGCCATAGACAGCCCTACGATGCCAAACACACTCCAGGGATGAAAACCCCAGTGGAAAAAGGTATAGCGCATTGCGGTTTGGGCTGATTCTATTGTAGAAGGTTGCCCGAAGGGAGGTTTAGTATAGTGCGTCATCGGTTCAGCTACTCCCCAGAATAGCAATCCAATTCCCATACCAGCCGCAAAGAGCATGGCAAACCAACTCCAAGTACTGTATTCGGGCTTCTCACCGTCTTTGCCTAGGGTAATATTGCCGTATTTGCTTAAGGCAATAAACAAAGCAAAAAACAGAAAGAAAGTCACACCGATTAAGTAACTCCAGCCGAAATTGTTCGTAATGAATTTCTGCACTGCGTTAAACATGTCACCGGCTTCTTTAGGCATAAGCAGTGTAAAGATAACAAACAGCACCATAATTGCTGCGGAAATTGAGAAAATGGGACGATCTATCTTGCCAAATAAACTCTCTTTTTCACTCATTCTTCGTCCCCCTATAATTATTTCTTTCATCTTAACATGTTTATGTTATCCTAAATTGCCACTATAATGATTATTTTGCTACATTTAGACCATTTTTGAATATTCTAACTACTCTATGTGAAAATAACTTAATATTCACTATTTTATCCATCGTTGAGACTCTCCCCAACCGAAGACTCGATGTTCAACTTAAGTTGACCGAGTTCATCCTCATTGTGCCGCGCACCGATAGAGGTCTAATATATGCGAAGAACCAAGGCTAAGCCTCGGTTCTGTATTGTTTACCTGGTCCTTACTTATTCCTGCGGTACTGATACCGTCATAACTGCCACAGTCTTATCGCTACTATCCTTAAAGGGAATATAGACCTTCAGATATCCGCCGCTTAGAGTACTAGTAGTCGTTCCACTTTTCATAACCTCTCCAACCGTTGCTGGGGTGGCATAACCTTTTAGAACCCTTGCAGTGCCTTGTAAAACACTAGAAGAGATTCTTTCTTCACCCACGAAAATAGATACCCCCATAGTATCCGGGAACAAGGCTGCAACGTCATCCACTATTTTATGATTACCATTTTCAGTGTAGGAACCTTTACTTAAAGTGGTTCCGGTTACTTTCCAGTCCCCGGGATAGTTTTTACTAAGCAGGTCATTTATTTTGGTTTCCACATCAACCCGGCTCACTTTGCCCCCAGGTTGAACTGGGGTTTCAGCAGGATGCCCTTCCGGTGTTAGTGTCGCATTGTTGGGTTGGGGTGCGGGTGCTGGAGTTACAGGTTTTTTTGCACAACCAACAAAAGAAACCATTAATATCAGGATAGTTACAACCAGTAAAAGTTTCTTAACCATTGTTCCTCCTTATTTGTTGTAAATGAGCGGTTTAGAAAAATCAGACTGTATGCCACTCTGTGTTAATATTTATTTACCATTTTTCAGAAAGCCATTCATCCAATCGCGAGACTCCCTCGATATTCGAGCTTAGTTGAACGAGTTCACTCTTATGCTATTTGACCCTAGTATAAAAAGGCGTCTTTAAAGTTTTTTGATCCCCTAGAAGCTGCCCTTAAGAAAATTGCTTGGGTATCTTATCTCCCGGCCTGTAGAAAACCTTTATCGCGCTCCACGAGAACCCTCTCCGCCGCCTCCATAATATCGGCCAAAACAGCCCCTCCAGTGGCTAACCCACCCGCTCCCGGGCCGCTCCAGAAAAGCTCGCCAGCTAAAAGTGTCCGCAAAGAGAGGGCATTTTGCACCCCAGAGACTCGACTTAACAAATCGGTATCCGGTAACCATTCAACTCCAACTCTGATTTCTTGCTTTTGTGGTTTAGCACGGGCGATCAATTTGGGAATGCGTCCTTGTCCCTTCTCCAAAGCAATTTGCACTTTATCCAACTGTTCGATTCCAGCCATCGTCACATCTTTAAGCTGAATATCCAAATCGAAACACTCTCGACAGAGAATTACTAATTTACAGGCGGCATCTAAGCCACTAACATCCATTGAAGGATCAGCTTCGGCATACCCTGCTTTCTGAGCAAGACGGAGTGCAGTGGAATAATCTTCGCCTAAATCATGCATCCTGGTTAAAATAAAGTTCGTTGTGCCATTAAAAATCCCTTGGACTTCTTCCACTCGATCTCCACAAAGCCCCCGTTGAATTGTGCGTAAGATTGGGATTCCGCCTAAAACACTTCCTTCATAGAGCAGGCCAGTCCCATTTCGGCGGGCAAGAGCCTTGAGTTCTGGGCCGTGTAAAGCAAGCAACAACTTATTGGCAGTTACAACCTGTTTTCTTTGCTCCAAGGCTTGCTTAATATAGGCATAAGCTGGTTGTTCTCCGCCCATTACTTCTACCACGATATCAATTTCCGGATCCTCCAAAATATCTCGGGCATTCGTTGTAAATTCAGGTAAACCAACGACTCTTTTCTTTTTAGGATCTTGAACCAAGGCCCTTTGAATTTTTAGTGGAGCGCCAAGTCGACGGCAAATATTATTAATCTGCAAATTAATTCCTTGGACAAGACCCTGACCTACTATTCCAAACCCCAGTAACCCCACTCGTACATCCTCTTTATCATTTCTCAACATTCTATCCCCTTTTCTTCTGAGTGTTGTCTGAGGATAATAAAAAACTCTTCTTTTCAAAGAAGAGTTTGCAGATAGCCTTCAGCTCAACTCATCTTTCAGGAAAATCCTGCAGGAATTAGCACCACTGCCTCAAAGGCCGGTTGCTGGGTTTCATCGGGCCAGTCCCTCCACCACTCTTAATGAGAACTTTATATTTAATTATCTTCATATGATATAACATTAAAAGAACATCTGTCAATAAATTTAGATTTAATCAACTGCAAACTGACTGCAATCAACTATTTAGAACTTTGATTCCGTCCTCTTTTTCCAGAAGATTCCTACCTGAAAAATGTATGTTCTAATTTTGTCTAACCATACTAAATCCATGAGAACACTTAAGCGCTTCTTAATTTACGGAATCATTGGTCTTGTCCTTGAGGTCATATATACGGGTTTGGCCTCCCTCTTCAGAGGGGATTTAAGCATGCAAGGGTTTACCTTTTTAGTGATGATGCCCATTTATGGGCTGGCAGTCTTTCTCGAACCCGTGCATACCCACATACGGCCTTTACCTTGGTGGAGCCGCGGGCTAATATATTTAGCCACGATCTGGGTGATAGAATATTCTAGTGGGGTTATTTTGGCAGGAGTCTTAGGTGATTGTCCCTGGCACTATAGTGACATATTAAACGTCAATGGATACATTACCCTTCGTATGGCCCCCGAATGGTTCCTTGCTGGATTGGGATTTGAAGTCCTTCATGATTATTTAGACAAGTTGCCTTTCGAAATCTAAGGGGGCTGCTCTGACTTCGCTTTGAAGTCCATAAAAGAGAGGATTGTAGCATTCCACAATCCTCTCTCGTTTCTGAAATTTCGTGCGAAATATTCTTTGCAGGATTTTGCCTATTGTCCTAGACCCTTCCTCCCAGAAACTTTCCTTTTCTCTAAGTAGTTTCAACGGTTAAAGTGAGAATTCCTTTAATGAATAGTATTTTTTTACAATTCTATTCTGCCAACTCAGCAAATTTTTCATCAACGCCAAGACCATTTTTATGGCCCGTATCTCTATGGCAATTGTTGCACCCTACACCGTTTTTAATAAGCTTGGCATGGTTTTTAGGCATAAGCGGTGCATTTGTTTCAGATTTAAAATTACCTGTATGACAGTTGATGCAATTAGTATCATAATAAACCGCCCTAAAGGTAAAGTAGTCACCTTTAATATGCAGACTTAAATCTTTTATACCACGAACCGTTGTATCTAGTCTATGGAACGGTCCTCTGGTCTTATGACAGTGCATGCAATCGATATTCTTATGAGGTGATTCTTGCCAAGATGCATGGTATGGCTCAACTTCGTGGCATTTCTTACACGATGAAGGATCCATATACCAAGCATAGGTAAACCTAAAAGCGATATATACTACTAAGAAAAACCTCGGCTGCGCCTCGGTCCTTTTATTCATCTAGGACATCTGTAATTTTATACTCATTCCCATGAAGACCCTTATAATACTCCGGATACATGGTGCCACCACATTTCTCACAACTAAACTGTGGAGGTACCATGGAATCCCCATCATCCATCGCATCCATTGTTCTAACGACGTCTAAGGGTATCTCCTCATTTTCACGACACTCCAAACATATATAACTGATCACACCCTGCTTTTCCTCTATCCTCCTGAAGTTTGAGCTTTGGTCTCTTTTCTTCTTCTTTTTGGGGTTTCGCGACTTCGATACCGGTGAAATTGTAAATCATCCTTTCCATGTAGCTTTTTGCTGTATCATCACTGGCATATTTGATCTCCAATTGGCCGTCTTTCAGACACACTTCTCCCCTGTATTCATAGCAATTCTCACAATGTGGACATATCATCGGGTCTTTAC
>NZ_JUEE01000071.1:0-29534 GCF_000802135.1 Desulfosporosinus sp. BICA1-9 | reverse complement strand
AATGGAAAGATACTATTTAATGAACATGAATTCGTGCTTCCGGAAAAACGAGGAATTGGGATGGTTTTTCAGGACTATGCACTCTTTCCCCATATGACGGTGGAGGAGAATATCCGGTTTGGTTTAAAGAATTTGAGTAAACAAGAAAAAACCGAACGAATCCTTGAAATGTTGGAACTTGTACATTTAGAGGATTATGCTAAGCGTTACCCCTACGAATTAAGTGGAGGACAACAGCAAAGGGTGGCGATTGCGAGAGCGGTTGCTCCGAAGCCATCGATTCTCTTGCTTGATGAACCCTTTAGTAATTTAGATGCCCATTTACGTCAATCGATTCGGGAAGAGTTAAACGGAATTTTGAAGGATACTTGGATGACTTCGATTTTTGTGACTCATGATAGGGAAGATGCTAAGAGTATCGCAGATCAGGTCGTGATCTTAGATAAAGGGGAGACGATTGGGAAAGGAAAAGCCATAATTATCTGAGTTTACTCTCAATTATATTGCACTCTTCGATTAAGCAAGCTTTAATTATTCCGTCCCTTTCTGACACATAATTTTCGGGGACTATCATCATAATCAGAAAGTAAAAAATCTGGTAATAATTTAAATTATTCCATAATCACAGATATAGCAAAATATATAAGCAGAAATCGAAGAGTACTTAAGACTAAAAATAGAAGAAAGAGGTCAATTTATTGAAGATGTAGAAGAGATAATGAAGATTGAGATTAATCGCGATGCAAGGCCGCCGTTTATCGTTTCTTAAACCATTCAGCCTATGCTTGGCGTCGGTTTCTTACCGCCTTAAGTGCGGCGAAATCGGAGTAAGGCCGTTGAACTCCTCGCGAGGTGTTGGGATCATGCTAAGGGCTGTTACTATCATGGATTTCGCATGCTCACATTAGGGTGGTCGGATGGACATACGTTCATCCCCGTGGATTTCTCATCAGTGTCTGCGCAAAGCGGCTCTCACGCCAAGCACCACCAAGCCTATCATCAGCAGGATACCAATTAGCGCAGCGCCGGGCGCGTCATCGGGCCAAAAACAAATCCAGACACAGCTCCCTATCGGTATCAGATTAACGCTGAAGAATGCCGGAGCTGCGACAGATGTAGAAAAGTTTGCATGGCCGGGGCGATCAGCGAAGAACGTGGGAAAGCTTATGTGATCGATGAACAAAAGTGCACAAAATGCGGAACCTGTGTGAAATGGTGCAAGTATAAGGCAATACAAAGATTGGATATGTACTCCGGAGAATGAACACTAATCACTGAATCAGTGAGTTACTCCCGAAGCACAGCCAGCAGACTGATGAAAACCTTCCGGGAGTACGGTCCTATACTCTCCTCCCCCGTCGGGGAAGGAGCCAAATGGTGCATCGATGCAACATTTGAACTACACCCAAGGACTCATCCTCTTTGGGATCCCACTAGAGGACCGGGATCAATTTATAGCGGACAATGATGTTGGGCATATGAGCCAGCGGGAGCTGCGGCAGACAATTAATGAAAGTGGCCGGACGCCTCAGAAAGAAGACCTTCAAGAGCCGGAAAATCAGGTGACGCAAAAGCAAGAAAAGGCGGAAGAGGCAGCGGATAAGGCAATATGCTCAGCGCCTACGGGGAGCTGCTGAAAACTCTCGTCGACTTAAACAGAGTAGACCCGGTGAAGAAGGAAGTAAACAGGAAAGAGGCGTTAAAGGTAGCGACTAACATGGTGGAGACGCTGAAAAAATATCCTCCTGGGATTAAGACAAATTTGAATATTAATAAGGACAGAGACTAGCGCACAAAGAGATGCCGGCAGCGGCATCTCTTTGGTATCCTCAAGGCACGTTGGTGTTACTTCATTAAAGGCTTTTTGAGCCAATGTTCTTGAGCGACCATTTAGATGGGTTAAAAAAACCAGCATTATCAAAAATGATATGCTGGTTTTGAGTATTTTTAATATATTTAGGTATATTTTAATAATACCAAGGGTATCAATACAATATTGGAAACCTCAACATATTGTAGCTAATTTAAAGCATTTGTTTCGCAGATGACACAGTTATCTCTAATACTGCTCGAACCCAAGAGAATTTTTCTTTCATACGATCAAAGTCTTCAGCTGATTTTAGAAAACGGGTAGTTCCTTTCAGGATAAAGCCTGTACCCTTAGCCTTGTAACCCTGGATTTCCTTGCTGGCAATCGAAAGAGTAACATCGTTATGAATGCTGAGATTTTTTTCCGTTTTGTTATAGCCGTAAGCTGGAATTAATAGTTTATCCTCAGGGGTAACCACAATATAGCTATTCCAGGTATTTACTAAATGCGGGCCGTCGTCACCGTTGGTCACGATAGAGATGGCTCCGTCTGTGGGATTAGAAAGTACCTCCAATAATTTTTCATTAAGCATAAGAATACATCCTTTCTGTTTTGAAGAAGTGTTAGATAACTCATACTCGGCCACTGGTTGACACAATTATTGTGTCCTCTATTACTGCAATGCACTCAATAATTTTCGAATTACCATCTGCACAAAGTAATCGATGTGTTAGCCACCAGACACCCAGATTATAAGATATAATTAACCCTAAACACAGGGGCAATTTTCAAATTAAGTATAGGGGCAGTTTCCCTTGGCGCAATTTTTCTGAGCCTTGACGCTAGGTATTACCCTATATATAATGGCGGTAGTTAATATCCTTCATATAAAGGATTAGGTGAGAGCAATGTTTATATTGGACGGTCAGGGTCGTCAGCCGTTGCACAATAAAATTTATAACCAGATTAAAAATCAAATATTAACAGGGGAATTGCCCCCAACTACCAAGCTTCCATCTATTAAAAACTTATCTAGTGAATTATCGGTAAGCCGTAATACTGTGGAGTATGCCTATCAACAGTTATATGCAGAAGGGTATATACATAGCAAGCCAAGAAGCGGATACTTTGTTTCATCAATAGACCCTGAATTCCGCCCATCGCCTCTCCGTCAAGTATGCATGTCGCTGAAAGAAGGCTCTGAAGACGGAAAATCATTTGCCTTTGATTTTCATCCGGCTCGTCTTTCCCCAGGCAGTTTCCCTGTTAACCTGTGGCGTAAACTTTATATTGATTGTTTAAAGGAAGATCAAAATCACCTTGCTTCCGATGGTAATCAGCAAGGTGATTTTGATTTGCGCTGCGAGATTCAAAGATATCTGTCGCGCTTTCGTGGTGTTTCTTGTGATCCTGAACAAATCGTTGTTTGCTCTGGACTTCAAGATAGTCTTTCTATCTTAGCGCCCATATTGAAAGAAGATCATTCGAAATTGGCTGTAGAAGATCCTGGATATTTCGTTCCAAAAGCTGTTTTCCGAAATCATTCGTTTTTTATCACAACCGTATCTGTAAATTCGGATGGTCTAGACTTAGAGTGTCTACAGAACACCAAGAGTACCGTTGTATATGTCACGCCTTCCCATCAATTTCCATTAGGCTATGTTATGCCTGTGACAAAAAGATTAAAATTAATTGATTGGGCAGAATCTGTCGGGGGAGTCATCATTGAAGACGACTATGATAGCGAACTGAGGTACTTCGGCAAACCAATTCCTGCGTTACAAGGATTACATCCGCTAGGGAATATAGTCTATGTAGGTACTTTTTCTAAGGTATTATCTCCTGCGCTTCGAGTAAGTTATATGGTTCTGCCTCACCGATTACTAACTGTCTATCGTAGGTTATTCAGCGATTATTTTACGAATGTATCTCTATTAGACCAGAGAACACTGCAAAAGTTCATGGAACTGGGGTACTGGGAACGGCATTTGCGTAAAATGCGAACAGTTTATAAAGAAAAGCACGACGCACTCCTACAATCGATTCACCGTCATTTCGGCACTCAAGTTAAAATCATTGGTCAGGGAGCGGGGCTCCACGTTGTTATAGAGCTAGTTGATAATCCTCTTAGTGAAGAGGAGCTTATCAAGCGTGCTGTGGAGAGCGAAGTCCGACTATTCCCACTCTCTAGAACTTTTCTTCACAAAAACGGTAATAGATCGCAAATAATGATTGGGTTTGGCGGCATGAGTATTGAAGAAATTGATCGAGGAATTGAGCTATTATATCGCACTTGGTATCATCGAAAATAGTGCTCGATCAACACGGCTCTTATATCTGAACGTACCCCTGCGTATGCAAACAGAGCAATGACGAGCCGGAATGGGCTCACTATTGCTCCGTTTGCATATTTAATATTCAGACTGAGTTGGATTTTTCTCGCTTACAAAGGTTGCTCTCAACATAAGGCACCACCCATAAGCTGAATTACTATCATACTTTCCCGAAGAATGACGACTGAAAGAATTAAGAATGAAACAGAAAGACCCAGTTTTCTCCAAGTTACATACCCTATAACCATAAAATCAAAGCGTATTCTTTTATTTTCTCCCATGACATTCTTTGCCTCAGGGAGGAAATAACGACGAATAAAAACAGACTTCCAATAAGCCCCCGAAGTAACTTTTATATCGTATATGAAAACCACCTGCTCTAAGAGTTTAGAAATACATACAATGAAGTAACATCTACATTAACATCAACGCACGTGGAGACGATAAGTTTGATTAATTAATTTTTATGAATGCCAAGTTGATCCTTTAGGGCAACGACGGGTGCAATGCTCATACGTACTCCCCTGGTCATCGCAGCTGAGATTAATAGAATCAAACAACAGACTTGTAAAACCATGCTTACCAGTGCCATGGAGATCGGTAAGCGCCTGAAGGAGAACAAGGACCTGCTCCCCAATGGAGAATGGGGAAAATGGCTGGTGGAATCAGTGAGCTATTCCCAGCGCACAGCCAACAGGCTGATGCAGCTTTTTAAAGAATATGGAGATAAACTATTCGCTGCCAGCGCGGGCGAAGGCAGGTCAAATTCGCCGGCGCCGGCGAATTTGACCTACTACCAGGCTCTTCTCCTGCTGGGGATTCCGGAAGATGAGCGGGAGAAATTTATCCTGGAGCATGATGTGAAGAATATGACCACCGGGGAGCTGGATCGGGCTCTCAAAGAACGGAAGCAAACCCCTCCGGAGAAAGAGCAGGCCCTAGTCACACCCCTGTCCAATAATCCCGAGGAAATCAAGATAGAATATCAAACCGTCAAAAAAACCGACAAACCAAGAAGCAGGCCAAAAACTGCGGCCTCCCCAGCCTTTACTACGAAGTATGAAGAAAGATGCACCGCTAGCTGTCAAACTATCGCCGATACATTCCAGGAGCTACTGGAAGCCCTCGGCAAACTGGCCAGCCTTGATCTGGCGGTGAAGGAGAAATGCAGTAAAGACGCGAGCCAGCTTGCTGAATATATGGTCGAAAGGCTTAAAGAGTGGCCGCCTGTTCCCACGACGAATATGAGGACGGTTGAAACGTATGCCACTCATGAAAGGTGGTAAATCCGAGACACGGAGATTCAGGGTCTCGCTAATTCGATATTAATCTTCTGAAGATGGGGCGAGAGAGTTTCAGAAATTTGAGGCAGGAATGGGCCCAAACTGGTTATTGGCTTTGAGATGTATAAGCCCGGACAAAGATGCCTTATCAAAGGATGAAGGTGAGCTGAACGTAGGGAAAAGGCTAATTTCAAGAGCTATTTTGAACAGCTGATAATCCGGGTTGACCGGCGCTTGCTGGCGTTAGCAATAGAGGAGCCTTATTTGGAGGACTATATCCCCCGGACCAGAATCCTATGGGATGGGTAAATATCTAGTCTGAACATAACCACAGCCATTAACCCGCTTCCGGTATGCTGTAGGTCTTATGTTGGCAAAATTATAAATTTGCCATTCCTAAAAAATCACTCCAATATAATGTGAAAAATATAATAACAATAAATACTAATTGACTAATTGTGAATTTGTAATCATTTCGATTTTCTGCATATTTATACTCTATAATAGCTCTAGCTACTTCAGTCGCAAGGACAAATACCATCATTAAAAACCATGGTTCAAAAAACCAAATCCAATCCATAGGGTCTCTCGTCATATTAACAAAAGAGCCGATTAGCAGGACGACTATAGATGTAATCCTGATCGTCCGATCAATTTTTTTATGTTTCTCATTAACATAGTTATATGAAAAAAGTTTCTTCTTCTCAACTTTTAGCAGTTTTCTCATTACCGCATTAAATGAAACTAGCGATAATAATACAATGGTTAGCAAGAGGAATAACTCCTGCCAAAACTTCGGTCCAAGACCATACATGAGTTTCACCTCCAGTCACAGGTTACCTAAAAACAGCCTACATTTCATCTAACCTGTGCGTATTTTAACAAGTACGAAAAAAGTTAATTGTTTCGTTAAATCCATAATCAATTGTATCATATATTACCAATAATGGTATTGAATTTCCTCCAATATCTCTTTACGACAGAGCATGGTCTCCAGGAAATAACAATCCATTAAATGTTTGTACAAATACGGATTTTAAGTAAAAATAATACCTGACTGGTGTTGACCAATCAGTTTTTCAATAACATCAACATACGTCCAAGGCTATATAAAGTAAAACCCCGACAAACCGTTTGCAAAACTCCCTGACGCTTACATAAACTCTCTTTTTCTCTTGAGAGCTGTAAACATTAGCAGGAACTATATAACTCTTGTATAATTGTGTTAAAGGGATTCGAGATAGTATGGACAAATATACTCAATCAAACGTGTTTAGAAAGGGCGAAAGTTAAATGTGTGGCCGATATTCCTTCTCCAAATTTAAATCCAATGACATATAGAACGTTTTGGTCCAGTCCAGCTTGAATTTGAGTTTGGGCCACGCTATAATATTGCTCCATCTCAACAAGTTCCTGTGGTGATCCATAAAGATGGAGGCAACCGTCTACTAGGGCTTCGGTGGGGGTTAATACCCTATTGGGCTAAAGATGAATACCTTGGAAACAAATTGATTAACGCTCGGGCTGAGACATTGGAGGAAAGGCCTAGTTTTCGAAAGTCTTTTGAGCAAAAGCGTTGTCTAGTCTTGGCAGATGGATTCTACGAGTCGAGAAAAGAAGGTCGTGTCAAGAAACCCTTCAGAATCACCCTGAAAGATGGCGGACCATTTGCTTTCGCAGGTCTATGGGACTCGTGGTTATCACCTACAGGTCAAACTATAAACACATGTACGATCATTACAACTACGCCGAATGAATTGATGGAGCCGATACACAACCGAATGCCTGTGATATTACAACAGGACACAGAGCCACTTTGGCTGAGTGCGGATATCCCAAGCCGTGAAGTCAAAGGCCTGCTAACGCCTTTTCCAGCTGAAGGGATGGTTGCTTACGGCATTTAAAATATATGAAGAATGTTTACCACATCGAACGTGGTTTGAATAAACTGTCTGACGGAAGAGTTAACCCAACTTTTGGCACAGGCCAAGTTATTCTACCGGTACTTTTTGGTTTTCTGCTGAGGATAAAAAGCTTTAACGAACTAAATTTGATGATAAAGAATCATGAGTTCCGGTAACTATTTCTCCGAGGGACAAAGCTGCCGCAGGTGGATGCGATCAGAGATACGCTTAAAGTCTTGAATATTAACGGGCTAAAACAAATCAATCAGGACATTGTAAAAAAAGCAGTCGAGAATAAGGTTTTTGAAAACGGTACCATTGATGGTTATATGGTTGCCGCGATCGATGGAACAAAATTCTTTGGGAGCAATAAGAAAAGCTGTTCGGAATGCTTGACAAGCACCAAAACAGAAAAGACTCATTATTTCCATAGTGGCGCTGTCATGTCAACGGTAGGTATGGGTCCAAAATTGGTGATTGACTTTGGGATGTACAAGCCCGGACAAGACGCTGTATCAAAGGATGAAGGGGAGCTGAACGTAGGAAAAAGGCTGCTTTCAGGCACCATGAAGAGCCATAAAGGATTAATGGATGTTGTAGTTTATGATGCCCTGGCCTGTAATTCCATCTGGATTAACCACTGTAAAAGTCTGGGTATTGATGCAATTGTCCGAGCAAAAAACAATAATAATAAGAGTTTGCGATTCGCAAAAAAGGCGGCAAATAAGACGGAGGCGGTTGAGGTTTGGGAAGATGAACAAGGATTTGAGAAAGTTCAAGTATACCAGTCAACCTTCAAGATGGACAACGTGGAGCAACCGTTGCGGTTTGTAAAATTTGCTATAAAACATAAGAACAAGTTACGCACACAGATCATGATCGTAACAACTTGTATGGAAATGACACTGAAGGCCTTGTTCAAAATAATCAGGGCACGCTGGGATATTGAGAACTCAATTTTCAATAACTTAAAACGTGAATGTGGCTTAGAGCATTGTTTTGTGCACGGTGGGAATGCCGTAGAAGCAGTGCTCTATTTGATCTTTATTGCATCGAATATCATGCAGCTATACTTGGTAAGGCGACTGAGAAACCATTTCACAACTCAACGAGAAATGGTAAGGCTTTTATTAGTAGTCACCCGACGTCGCAAACCCTCGGGACGTAATGTGAATGGATTATCGTCAGTTCGCATTATTCTTAAATCCAGTATTACAAATGCCGTCCAACCTCTATGTAGTTGGACGGCATTTGTAGGATAACTGGAAGTTCACTAAATGGGAGTTTAATGAAGGTGTACTGGTGAAAGTTTAACTATTTGTTCTTTCTGATAGTGACAAAGTTTTTCAATCACACACCATACCTAGACAATACATATAGTATTATCGTATAAAATGTGACAGAGGTGAAAGAGATGCGTATTTTACGTATAGGATCAACGGGAGAAGATGTAGTCAAACTACAGTCCGCTTTAACTATCTTCAAATATCAACCAGGAAAAATCGATGGGATTTTCGGATTAAAAACAGCATCCGCAGTAATCAAATTCCAAAATGACTACGGCTTTGTTCCTGATGGTATTGTTGGACCGGTAACCTGGGGATATCTGCAGGAATTGATTGATGCACACAATATTTACATTATTAAACCCGGTGACACATTTTACAAATTAGCCCTTGCTCATAATATCTCCCTAATAGAGCTCACCTCTTTAAATCCAGGACTTAACCCTAATAAGCTGATGATTGGGCAAACAATTAAGCTCACTCTTACATCCAAGTTACTGAATACTACTGATCCTTCTTTTCGTATCACATCCCCAAATGATGGATCAATTCTGCCCTTTGGTGATGTTAAAATAACTTGGACTTATGCCCCGGAAGCTGTTGAATATATGATTATTGTTACAGACTTAGAAAATTATTTGACTCTCACTAATGGTTATGAAATAGATTTATTACCGAGTGTGAATAGCTTTCTTTTGACAACCGACCATTTAATTAGAGGACATCAGTATAATGTTATGATTTATGCAGATACGATTTCTCGCGGAATCCTTAAAACTGATCCGATACAATTTACAGTTACCGATTAGCTTGATTATATTTATGAATACCGTGCCTTGTTAATATATGGGTTCAGAAACAACCGTTAAACTATAAGATGTTCACCTGACTATTGGTTAACGTATTGAAATAAATCCAATTGTTCGGTCTAAGTAAAGCCCATACCAAAAGAAATAACTTCTGGTAACATTTGTTTGATCTTCGCTAAAGACCCAAATTTTGAACGTATCTTTAAAACTTTTGACTTCCAGTTATTCTTATACTGGGGCAATTCATAGAATAATGTAAACCGAGAATAACCCTAACGTTGAAACGTGATAGCTAATACATTCGTAGGGTTGTATGAAAGCATTGAATCTAAATAATAATAATACTTTTACAAAATCATCAAGTAATATTAAAGGAAAACAGCATCTTAAGAGAGAATTATTGAGAATCGTCTTTGGGACATACGAAGAGGCCAAGGGACACATTGTGGTAGGCGCAAACTTAGACTGCTCGATATTCGCCCATAATGTTCCCTACAAGGTTATGGAGGGATTTAATTGGTTAACAATTCAAATTTAACAAATTGCTATAAAGAATATATTAAAAAAGAAATCGAACAGATAGAAGATTTGAAGGCTAAAGGACATACAGTAAAATATATACTTGAACTTAACGCATTTTCTTATGAAGCGTTAGAGAATTGCGGTTTACCTGAAAGTTATTTAGTTCCCACGGCAGAACCTCAAACAATGAGCATCGAGGAATGGGATACCCACACAAGCGCTGAACACAAATGGGAATATGATGGAACTCCTTTTATGAACAGGCATGAACGAGATAGAGTAATGCTCGGTTTACTATTTAGCGCAGGACTTAAGCATTTATTGGAAATATTGCCTACAGAATCAAAAGAGGAACTGAAGAAATTACTTATACCTAGTAAAATATAAATTTGAGTAGGGTTAATCAAAATGGTTCGAATTCTATAGAAATATAAACCATTTATTAACAAAATAGTTTGTCGTCTTTGTGACTGTAATTATCCCACTTCCGCTAATTATCATACTATGAGTTATTGGTAGGTTATGTACATGTAATTAAAGGTGGGTAGGGTTTTATGGGTATATTTGAACATCTTTTTAAATATGAGAGCTATCAGGATGAGGAAAATGTACATTTTTATAAATACGATGGGGTTAAAGAAATCGGTGAGCCTGTTTGTATACCTGAAACCCTATTTAACAGAATGACCTGCATAGGAAATGCCTATAACCTTCACTATACTTCTTTGTTTAGCCCATACGAGGATTATGTGCTTGAAAGTATTCAGGTTCAGGGATTGATTGAAGAACTGAACTTTATAGCGGATACTGTTAATGATAAACTTCTGCAAAGATATATTAATGAACTATTACATCTTATTGGCGTCTGTGGTTATAGTCCGAAATGTCCTTTTATAAAAATCATGGGGTATTAATCTAATTACTTCCCATTATTCTTATACAGCCAGTAAGATTTTAATAGCACCAGCGTTTTGTGATTAGAACACTGGTGCTATTGTCATAACGTTCTGCTTTGTTAGTTCTACTCTAATTTTGCTTAGTATTGGTACTTCGGTGTTGGCGACTTGTTCACTGCAAAGTTTAGGAGATATACAGAACAGGTTATTACAGCAGCAGGCAGCAAAGATGAGCTATAAGCTCGCACTAGAAGCGTATGATAAAGTCTTGACGCTGGCCCCAGATGATATTAAAGCCTATAACAATTTATACGCAGTCATCTGAGCAGGATAAGGCGAACGCGTTGGAGAAGCTGTCTCTAAGGCATTAACACTGATTCGGCCATTGATAAAACAGGACTGTGTATTTATTAGGACTCGGTTGAAGTAGGTTGTTAAATAACTAATATGTTTCCATGGACGATGCACGTGGAGTGCTTGATAGTGCTATATCGGGGCTGAGTGAAAGCCTCGGTATAGCGGGTCGTCGAGGTAGAATGTTATTATTATCGCGTCGTAGTGTACGGGGAAATATATTGAGCCAGATCGTTCTTTTTTTGACGGTCTGGCCGTTTATTTTGCGGATGAAAAATAGGATGGCCACTGTTATTTGGAAGGAATATTAAGGAAGATGTAGAATGTTGATAAGTAGTATAGGGTATTTTCAAGTTGGAGGGAAGTTATGGACGAATTTGCATTTCAACAATTTTTGTATGAACAAATACCCATAACTGAGAAAATGAGGTTAGAGGTCATTAAGTTCAAACCTTCCAGTGTAAAAATGCTGGCTAGGCTAGAACCAAATTATAATCACAAGCATACTGCGTTTGCGGGTAGTATTAATAGTTTGATGACGCTGTGTGGCTGGGGAGTAGTTTTTGCAAATGTAAAGGAATTTGATCCAAATCCACATATTGTAATTCAAAAGAGCAATATTGAATACTTATTTCCTATAGAAAAGGACTTCGTAGCAGAGTGTAAGATAGAAAGGAAAGAAGACATAGAAAAGTTTCTACTGACCTTCAACAAGTTCAGCCGGGCTCGAATAAAGTTAAATGTGTATTGCAAAGATGAAAATAAGCTATTATCAAAATTTGAAGGACAGTACGTAGTGTTTAGATAGTTTTTAGAGCACTTTGTTTTGTCTTTGCAACATATCCCTACGCCTTCCCTGTCAAGTGGTCACATTCTACCCCCGGCTAAATCCCGCCGGGGTAGCTGTCTGATGTAACTAGTTCGTATGTATATGTGTCGGTGATTGCTATCCCTACCATGGAACTAATAAGGCTAAAGGAGAAACATACTCATGAATTTGATGAATACATGGTTTGTATTTTCGGCCAATATACGGTAATTATGAATGATATAGAGTATGTTCTGAATCCGGGTGATGAAATCGTCATTCCAAAGGGTACTGAGCAATGGGGAAAGTGTATTGCTGGAACAAGAACTATCCATGCATTTGGAGGAAAACGAATTCTCGGAGTAACGAATAGTGAACTAAACGGCGCTACATCGTAACCCTAAGCCCCTCCCAGCTCTTCGCCTCCGAACCGTACTCGAAGCCACGGCTCTTCTATCTGGGCGAACCCCACGGGGTAAAGTTCTAGGCATGAGGATATGGGCAAGAGGGGCGTGTTGGATAACTTACCTGCAATTTAGTTTAATAATTGTGAAGAGAGGGATTAGGATGGAAAAAAGCGAAGTCATCGGTAAATTATCTGTTTGTGGACTGGATTGTTCAAGATGCGCAGATTATGAAAACAGCGTGGATACGCTTCGTCTAAAAGATACCATAAGTATCTTAAGGTCAAGTCTTTCGCGATCAGTAAAAGTATACCAGGTCTGAGTGCTTGAGACATCATGAGTCTAGAGCGTGAAGCTACAGCAAGCAGCCTGTACAATATTTTCCGTTGTACTTTCCCGTGGAAAAATAACGAATTAGCTAGTTATCACGAGATTTAAGCGAAAATACATCTTGAATAAAGACACGGGTGTAGGAAGATTGATCTTCCTACACCCGTGTTTCTATGTTTGTCCGTCCGTCTTACAATCAAAAAGAGAGCAGTTAGCCTAGAGTAAACGAGACACATACCGCTAGTTATCTGGTCAACTTTTTATCCTGACCTCAAAGGCCAGAATATCGCTCCTTGACTCGTATAATTTTTCTTCAAATACCTTCTTAAACCAAGCAGTTCTGTTTTTGGTGGGCGGATACTGATAGAACTTGTCGCTAACTTTGCAGATTGCTTCAATCATCTCACGTTCTTCATACCCTAAACGCTCTGCCAATTTCAGCGCCGTTGGCAGTAAATCGTAAAAACCAGTACTAATGAAGTAATCGTGCAGACTACGACGGTTCGGTTGATCAAAGTTAAGGTTAGTCAATTGCTTAGACATCCTGCATTCCTCCCGAATTAAGCATCACGCATTGCTCAGATTCAGTTCTCCTTTGGCATCTTTGAGCCGGTAACTTATACCGTTCATATTGAGGATTTCCGCTCGGTGGATTAGCCGATCCACTAAAGCGTTGGTCATGGCTTGATCATTGCCAAGAAAAGCTGGCCATTTGGAAAACTCAAGGTTGGTGGTAATTATGGTGCTACTCACCTCATAGCGAGCGGCAAACACCTGAAACAAAAGGCTAGCTCCTTGCAGATCAAAGTTCAAATACCCGAGCTCGTCAATGACCAAAACTTGACAGTTGTTGATGGCCTTAATATAACGGGAAAGTTGCCGTTCGTTTTGGGCCTCGCTCATCTGGTTAACTAGGTCCGAGGCTCTTCGAAAACGTACGGTATAACCACGGCGGATGGCTTCTAAACCAAGAGCAATCGCCATAAAGGTTTTTCCCGTTCCGCTGTTGCCGATAGCAAGAACATTTCGTTTCTCGTGGATGTAATGACACTCTGCCAGTTGAAAAACATCCTCCTTTCTCAGTTTAGGTAAGCGATAGGAACTGAATTCAAAGGTATCCAAGGTGTGGATCACAGGAAATCCCGCTACCTTAGTCCGCCGTTGAATCCCCCGGCGTTCCTTTTCTAGGACCTCCATCTCCAAGAGCTGAAGCAGGTTATCGGCAAAATTGGCCTCCTTGGAGATATATTGGTTGTATCCTGCCAGCATTGGAAGTTTAAGAAGCTTTGCAAGTTCAACTAGTTTGGCATGGTTATGCTGACTCATGCTTTGTCTCCTCCCATCAATCCGTCGTACTCCGATAAATCGGCATGTTCGACCGTAATACAAGGTAAAACCTCAGTTGCAGCAGTAGCAACGCCTAGGTAATAGCAAACCAGTTGGTGGGTGGGTGAACCAGTAAGGTTCGCCTTGTCGACAGCCCACAGGAGCTCATCTGTCCCGACCGTGCGCCCTAGTAGCATAATTTGCAGAAGTTGCTCTTCTTTGTCTTTGGCCCTACACACTTTCAGAAAGCGTTTTAGTTCCTCCGGCATGACGCCTTTTTTCAAGGGGGCAGCATTCATGAGTGCTCGGGGTTTACGACTGAGGAGTTCTAAGTAATGGTCAGTAATGTATTGATGATCCCCTTTGATGAGAGTCTTGTTATGGGTACAGATTTCCTTACCCCTATGCCAAATGGAGACGGTAAACGGTGAAACTTTTAACGTCACTCTTTCTCCCACATAGTCAAAAGGAACCGAGTAACGGGTTCCTTCTAATAAGACGGTGAGGTCGTGACATACCAGAGCAGGAATGCTTTTGGCCGTGTCCAAGGGAGTGATGGGTAAGGGGTTTAGGCATTGGCGTTCCTCGGTAAACATACTCTTAATACTCGCTGATCGGTAACGGATCTTGTGGGTTTCAATGTATTTCACACAACAGGCGTCCACATGCTGCTGCAATTCCGCAAAGTTCTTAACACACGGCATAGGTGTAAACGCGATCCGTCGAATAATGGCAACAGCGTTTTCAATACCGCCTTTTTCCCAACCAGCTGCCACATTACAAAAGTCGCTGTCAAAGCTGTAATGAGCCTCTAAATTCTTAAACTCTTCCTGTTTGACGGCTGTGGTTCCGGAGCCTTTAGCGACTGCACTGCGTAGGTTGTCATAGATACAGCGTTTTGGTACTCCACCGAAAAACTCAAACGCTTTGACATGGCCCGTAAAAAAAGAGGGATTTGTTTTGTCCGGAAAAACTGATGTATAAAGGCCATAGCTGTATGGTAGGATGGTGACGAACAGCGAGACACCTGTATTGACACTGTCCATCCAGGCCTTGGCATCGCCCCAGTCTACCTGCATGGCTTCACCCGGTTCAAAGTAAAGGGGCACGAAGGCTTCTGGATGTTTTTGAACCAAAATACGCACATGACGCCGGATCGTGGACTCGCCCACGATGAATCCCTTTTTCGTTAGTTCCTGCCACATCGTTTTGGCCGTTCGTTGTTGTTTTCGGGGCAACGTTTTGTTCTCATCGAGCATGGTGATTAGTTCTTTTTCTATGGCTCCCCGAGCTTGGGGCAAGGGTGGGGTAACCTTTAATGGGGTGCTTTTCTTAGCATCATGAAGGATTTCACCTTGGCAGTATTTCTTCACGATCTTGCGACTGCAGTTAAGGATGCGTGCAATGTGCCTCTGGCTATGACCTTCGTTGTACAACCGCCGAATTTGTTTGTAAAGAGAGAGTTCAATGGCCATGTTCTCCGACCCCCTCTGTTTTCCCCGGGGAAACATTATCTAAATTGGCTTTAGCGAACCCTGCAAATCGCCAAAGAGACTGAGTGCACTGCTTAAGCATGGGTAACATGGTCTGCCTTTCTTCTAATGTAAGTGTCGCTAACAGACCTTCTGCCTCGCCCGTTAGTCTAAAGAGCATAGCTAAAAGATTACGGAGTTTTTGTAACGTCACTAACTTAGGACTTAAATCATCTTGGACTTTACAACGCTTGGATTTTTCGGTTGTGGTCAGCCATTCGAGGGTGGTCTGAGGGTTTTCTAAGACAGACCGTTTCACTTCTTGTGGAGTCTGAGGGTTATTGTAAGTTGAAACAAGCCGTTCAACAGCCGATTTGGGTAAATGTTCTGTGATCACCTTACCCGCAAAGGTTTGCTGTACATCACCCGGCAGTCGAGCGATTTCCTGTGCGGTATGGGAGCATATCTGTCCCGCCTGCACTAGCTCCACAACACTGGTGGCTAGTCGATCGCTCAGAGCTAGACGTTTACTAACCCAACTGATCGAACGCCCGAGCATAAAGGCCACTTCGCTCTGGGTCTGCAGGTGGTTTTGGCAAAGTTCTTTAAGCAAGAGTCCTTCACTTAGAGCATTTGAGCTTTGCTTAAGAGAAGACAAGAGCAAAGCTAGGCGGGTAGCTTCTGGTGCCTCTAAGCATTCCATCACTACCGCCCGAACTGTACTCTGACGCATCTGGGTAATGACCATTCGTTCGCATTCACCAGCTATGATATGGTAATGCCCATCATCACAACGGCTCACTACTAACGGGTGGATTAGTCCATACTCTCGAATTGCCTTCTCACTACGTTCCATTTCCCTATTGCCTACTGAGATTGCGAGAACATTATTACCTTGAATGGCTTTTACCGGGATTTCTTCAAGTTTACTACGCGATATATCCATCGTTACACCTCCTTAGCCTTAAATTAACAAGGAACTTGGTGCAGCGCTCTATTTTACAAAAATATTAGGCAAGTTTGCCTATACAAGAAAGCGATCGGTATCTGTAAAGTATTGATACGCAAACCAACTGCCGAATTCTGGCGGAACCCTCAGCACAGGCTCAAGGAGTCCGATTAATTGTTCGGCCAACACGCACTTCAGCTTATCCCAATGTTTACGAGGGACAACCCTAGAAGTGGTTGAACCCCAGTCATTGATGATCTGAGCCCCATACTGAATAAGGTAGGGCAAGATCGGATAAAGCTTTGGCAAAAACCGACAAAGGGTGGAGTGGCTGAAGGTTGTTAGCCCAAAGACTTTGATTACTTTTTGGGCGGTTGATCGCATACTTTCCCCGCTGGAGAGATACCAGGCTACAGCATAAAGATACACAAACACAGGATATGAACGGTTGGGGAGTTTAAAGGATGGCCAAATCATCTGGTAACTACCATCGTCCATACGTAGAATGGGACATTGGAGGGTGAACTGTCGATGATGTATTATTAGAAGATACTGCTTCTTCTTTTTGATGACCGTTCCCTGTGTTATGAACTCCTGCAGTTCCTCAGCGCTGAATGCCCGAACTTCTTGGGGAAGACGATTTTTTAAATTGACGGTCGATATTTTAAGTGTTATATTCATCTTGCTGATGGTTTTTTGGTGAAAATGGATTTTTTGCTCGCAACAAAAATCTACCATTTTTCTACCGAATTTTCCATCAGTTTTTTTATATTACCGTCGTGGTCCCTAAGTTATTGAGCACAAAAAGAAAAAAGACCACTTGGTGGTCTCTGATTGAATGAGCGTTGGGTGCCATTTTGGTATCCTTTGAAGTGAGCGAATCCACACCACTTCAAAGAAGCATCTAATATTGATTTTTACAAAGAAATATGAAAAACTGTATTATAGTTAGACTCTAACTTTGTAGATTTTTGCAAAGGTATGGACGCTGTCAAAAGGCGGAAGAACCCCTAGGTCCGTACTATAAGTTAAGTTAGGAGAATGCTCAATGGAAAAGTTAACATTTACCATGGAAAACTATTTAGAAGCGATATATGAGCTGTCAACCGACGGAAACGGAGCAAGAATATCCGATATTGCTGAACGATTAGGCGTAACAAAGGCAAGCGCCAACAGTGCCATGTCAACGCTTTCAGAAAAAGGATTGATCATCAATGAAAAATATAAAGAAATATTCCTTACTCCTTCCGGACGTGAGTTTGCAGAGTTCACATCAAAAAAACACCACGTCATTCAGCATTTTCTTACAAAAGTTCTGAAAATTGACATAGTTATTGCAGACAGGGACGCTTGTGCAATTGAGCATGTCATTAGTAACGATTCAATTCATGCTATGCAAAAGTTTATCCTTAAACCGAAAAACTAAGAGATTTTCGGCAGCCAGCTTGTGCTGTTCAAATGGTCAGGAACTGCATAAATCTTGGGGAAGATAGTTTGCCTCACAGCGAAAGAGTCCTGTAAATTTTTTAATGAAATTCTAAATCAGCCCTCTCTCACAAGTAAATCTATTACATTATAGTCAAATCGTTAATAAGTATGAGAAGATTTACCCGAATACAGGTCTATAAAATACCCTGCCCAGATCCAGGTCCAACCCCGGGAAATCAGGATGTGTGAATTTGTCGCCCGGTCCCCCTGCAAATACCAGGGTATAACTTGCATCTTTAAGCTTATAACTTTCCAATGTGTCCTCCTCGGAATCCACAATCCAGTAGTGAGGGATCCCTGCCTTGCGATATATTTCCATCTTCCGTATGCGATCTTTCCGGCGATTTGTCGGGGACATAATTTCCACCACCAAATCACAAGAACCGTCGATGCGTTCCTGGCGCATAATTTCCCTGCGCGCACTAGAGATAAATAATATATCCGGCTGTACTACATTACTGATGGTCAAAGTAACATCCAATGGAGCAAAAAAGAGTTCTCCCTCTGGATCATAATCATCAAAGAAAGTCATCAACCGACGTCCTAGTTCTCGCGATAATCGCTGATGATGCATCGAAGGCGATGGCTCTTATCTACTTTTTTGAATTGTGCTCGCTCGAAAAAATCCTCCGAAGATGGACTTCGGAGGATGTTAGTTGTAAAGGCTCTTCTTGACTAAAGAGGGATAGACACTGTAAAACAGGTTCCTTCCCCTTCGTTGCTTTTCACGTTTATTCTGCTGCTGTGAAGTTCAACAATTTTTTTCACAATCGATAACCCAAGCCCATTACCTCCTCCAGAATGGCTTCTTGCCTTGTCCACCATGTAAAATCGATCAAATATATAAGGAAGGTCTTTTTCCGGAATCGCTTTACCCGTATTTTTTATGTGAACACGAACAGCTTGATTATCTACTTCCATTATCACTTCAATCCGACCATCTTCATCTGAGTATTTAATCGCATTGTTAATTAAATTTTGCGAATGTGTTACATAATTAAGTGCTTCCTGTCCGTCCTTCGCCTCCACTACTGAAAATTGACTATTTTCAAGATACAGCTTGATTAATTTGCGAATATGTGGGTCATCATCTACTACTAGGATCGTATTCATCAAGACCCTCCACTCATCTACCCTCTTAATTTAATAAAATCATTATGCCCGAGACAAACATTGGAATGCGTACATCAATGGCCCCCTTCCTTTTTGAGAATTAGGACGGGGGACCGTTGATTGGATTTCGTAAAATAATAAGCTATTAACCGGCTACATCTCTTTTGCTAAAAACAAGCCAAGAAGTAGCGTTAAAAATTACAAAATATACAGCTAACACAATCAGTGAAAAGGACATTGTCATACCAGAAACCACCGGTATCCCGTTAATATATTGGGTTAAATCAGTATTTGCAAACAGTATATATTTAACCCAGCTATAGTCTTTCAAGAGACTCACTAAAATACTACCTGTAAACATTGAGAATATAGATATTCCTACAGCTAATGAGTTATTTCGGGATACCGTGGAAATGGTAAAGGCAAAAGTAACCATCATAAGCAAACTAACGCAACCATAGCCATAGGTTGTAAGAATATGCCACATCATATTTACTTCATGAACAACTCCATCTGTATAAGCGAGAAAGGGCTGAGTTACTCCGCTAAAGCCATAGAATAGTCCACCTATAATAAAGGACGCGACAAAAAGAGTTAAAAGTCCAACCAATGCAAACACCAAAACAGAGAGGTATTTGGCCAAAAGTATCTTCCACCGCTTAAAGGGCCTACTCAGTAATAGTTTAATGGTTCATTAGAAAATTCTCCCGCTATGGATCCTGCCCCAACTATAATGGTTAAAAGTGAAACCAGAGATATTAGAGCTGAAACAGGAATAACAAAGCCCCATAAGGTTCTTCCCTCTATTGGAGGTAAGTCATGATCTATTCTATAGGTATTTGTATCAATTTCCTGTTGCATTTCTTCTTTAGTTTGACCAGGACCAGTCTGTGGTAGAGTAATTTGAGTTTGTAGAGTTTGATTCGATTGGGTAAGTTGTATTTTCCAATCATTCGTTGCAGTGGGGGTGTTAGCTTTCAATATAAATCCACCAATGAGAACCGCTACAACTAATAATGCTAGCATTATAGGAGTACTTTTCTGAGAAAAGATCTTCTTAACTTCATTTTTAATTAGCTTAAACATTCTATTCAATTTCATTACCTGGTTTCCAAATACTAAACAATTCTATACATTTGCCTAATATCTTCACTTTGCTGACTAAACAAAGCGGTAGCGTCACAGGATTCAGCTACTAGGGTCAATACTCTCGTATCAAACATCCGCAAGCCTATGGAGTAAGACATCCATTAAGTACATCAGATGTGCGACGGTTAGTCGCCCTTAATGGCACTCCGCACAAGCCTTTCAACTTAGTGTACTTGTGCAGTGATAGTTTTTAAGGTTAATGTTTAAGCAATCCCTAGTAGAAGTTTCCTACGCACTTGCCATAAACCAGGCGTGTTCACTTCCTTCCGTTTTTTAAATAGTTTATTGACCTGTTTGCTAATCTCGCTCCACTGACCCCATTCGGTCTTTGCCATAAATTCTTGACGCTTTTTCGATGGCACTAATTTATCAAGCAGTAATTTCGGTACAGCTTCCTTTAATCCATAACTTCGCCTTGCAATCACTAAGGCTGCTCCGTTGTGTACATCGAGCCCATATTGGTGGCAATACTTGTAAAGCCCAATTTTGCTAGTATATTGAGGTGGTCCCTTGACGTATTCAACCCCTCGACGCAAACATCGACGTTCCAACATTCGTAGTAATGTGGCGTAAACAAACTGGTGAGTTACTCTCGCTAGTTTGCTAGAAACATCGCGGTCATCCTTAAACTTCAAATCCTCCGTTGCCATACCGCATTTATGTTTTTCCGCCTTACTAACGGCTTGTGCTGAAAGCTCACCGCATAAATTGAGACGTCTGTTACCTCGACAGAAGGTTAACTCATGCTGTCTTAGGTAGGCGTGTCCTTGGTAGTTCCCTTGTCTACTGACCTCAGTGAGACCAAAACCATCTGGATTGGTATCTGTTCCTATTATGCTAACATGTCCCGTATAAATCACCTTTGCTTCAAGCTCTTCAAAGGTGATGTGAGCATAATACTTTCCGTCCCGCCTGAGTATCTCGACTTGGTAGGCATCCCCTCGTTCTAATGAGTCCATAAACAGTTTTCGATAATGAATGCCGTTAACATTACCTGTCTTCTTCGATAGCTTTTGAGGTAAATAAATCGGCATTAAGACCTTAATTGCTCTATTCGTCTTGGTTTTTTCCAATGTGGAAATCTCCAAGAAACTGGAACCTTCTTTAACAACAATTCTTAAATTAGGGTTACCACCTTTAGATTTATCACCCCGACTGTAAAGTCTATTGTTTCTTCGGTCTTGCCATTCTTGCTTTGTAATTAACCCCTTACATCGTCTCAAGAACAAAGCTTTAGTACCGAAGGTTACAGGTGGAAATGTTTTGCTTGTCAAAAACGTCGTCCAATAATCTAAGTTTTGCTGACGTTTCGCTAACTTGGATTGCAGGGCCTTAACTTTCTTTTCAGAGAGTTTTGGATTTCTTAGCACTTTAACAAGTTCTTCAACTTTCTTGCTGTAGTTTTCGCGATTAAGTTTAACAAGCTCATGTTGAGAAGCTATCGTTTGTCTCGCTGATTCAACGGCATCTTTGGCTTGTCGAATATTTAAGTTGTATTTATGCGCTACAACCTTCTCTAAATCACCGATCACTTGCCCTTCGAGCTGACGTTTAAAGGAGTAGCGAATAGCAGTACAGAATACGAGCATCAGGTTATCTATTAGCGCCTTTTGTTCATTCGTTAGGTTGACTAGAATCGCTTTCATGGTTGTTTTCACAGGACTCACCTCGTTCCTGCTCCAAAGTTTCTAAGGTTTTGACGATCGTCTGCTTAAGCTTTCTGCCACCTCTGGCTCCATATAACCTCGCGCTGAAACAAGTAACTAGGCTTACTAAGTCGTTGACCATTTCTTCATTAGGTTGCAGCTTTACACCTTGCTCGACTGCTTCAATTTCGACATTAAAGGACTTTGCGAACTCCTTAAGGTAGGAATAGCCAAACCGTGCTAAACGATCCTCGTTTTCAACCACTATTAGATCAGTGTCACTTAGAGCCCTGAACATCTTCATTAGTTCTCGTCTGTGATCATTAAGTCCACTAGCAACTTCTTCATAGACATTAACAACTGTGTACTGCTTATCTATGCAATATTGGACCAATCGTTCCCTCTGCCTCAGAAGATTACCGCTTTCTTGTTGTTTTTTAGTTGAAACCCGACAATAGATAGACGCGTTTTTCTTTACGGATTGCACTACCTCCACAGAATTAACAATAGCTTCAATATCTTCACTCCTGTAGCGACGATGATTTCCAAAGGTCCTCACAGGTTTAAGTTTACCTGATGCATCCCACCGCCGCAGAGTAATCATCGTTACCCCTAACCGATGAGCCGCTTCACTTATATCTATTAAATTGCTCGCCATTGCATTCACCTCTACTATATTATAACACAAGCAGTGGCAATTTATAGTATATTTGACTAGTAATGATGATATTTGTATAAGATTAAAGCAATTGGTTCTACCTCCTAATCTATTTAACCCTTCAAGAATCCGTAGTTGGTATGTGAAATTCAAAACCAGATTGGCCGTCGTAAGTCCTTACTCGATCCTGAACGTTTGGCCAATCAGCCGCTGCCACCCCCGTAGTTAGGGCTTTAAGGAGAGAGAAAATTGTGGCCATACCATTCAAAGCAGATGGCTGCGGAGTAATGACTTTAAGTAAGGCATTGGCCTCAATCCCTATTGGGGAAAGCTCATCATCCGAAATCCCCAGAACTTTAACCCCTTTGGTTTTCGCTGCCTGTACAAAAGAAATCGTCTCTGCCGCGTAACGTGGGAAAGAAAAGGCGATGACCAGCCAATGTTCATCCATTTCCATGATAATGCTGTCGGCGTTATCAATCGGGCCCCTATAGAGGGAAGTGTCACCGCGAATTAGGTTTAGTGTGAAAGAAGTCCAGTTGGCCAAGGCATATGATGTTCTAAACCCTACGACAATAATCTTTCTCGCCTGTAAGATAAGGTCAACAGCTTTGGTAAACAGCTCATTATTAATCGAACTAAGAGTTTGTTTAATGAAATCAACATCTTGCTCCATTACGCGTTGGATGAGATTATTCTCACTAATTAGTTCTCCAGTAGTGTCACGGTAGTTCTTGAGCGGTCCTGCCCCTTCGCCGGAATTAAGCAACGACTCTCTAATTTCTGTCTGTAGAGCACTATAACCAGAATAACCAAGTGCATAACAGAATCTAATCACCGTGGTTTCACTTGTTTCAGTCAGCTCGCCAATTTTCTGGGCAGAATTAAGAGCGATTGTTTTCGGTTGATCGATCACGAATTTAGCCACAGTCTTTTGACTGGTTGTTAATTCCTGATAGCTTTTGCGTATCTGGAGACGTTTTTCCTGCAGTGTGCATATAATAATTAAGGCCTAGAAACATATGACCACGCTAGTTGAGTGGTGGCCCTCTTGAAACAGTCGCATACATTTAAGTTAAATATGGTGTCCGATGACTGCCAACAATTGTCGAGTATATTGTATTGGCACATAAAATAGACTTATAGGCAATGGGGATAGTCTACAGGATAGAGACATATTGATTGTTTCATAGCAAAAAACCGAAATGATTTGAAAGGAGTGGATAAGAGATGGGAAATAGTAGCAAGAGCAAAAATGGTACTAAGGTAATTAAGGCGGCAATGTTTGGAGGCGTTGTAGGAGCAGCGATGGGCTTATTACTTGCTCCAAAGAGCGGAGTGGAATTGCGCCAAGATCTAGCCGTACAGGCCCACCAAATCGGAGACAAGGCGCAGAGTGCTTGGCAAAATGTCGAGGACAAAACCCAACTAACAGTTAATACCGGTAAAGGTTTGATTCGGAAAGGAAAACGATTGGTTAGTAACCTATCAATACTAGTACATGAAATTCGGAATGGTGCTTTGAAAAAGACCAGTTCTATTTATGCATCGGAAGATATGGATCGTGATGATCCAACAAAAGAAATAATGATTATCGAAAACGAGCACGAGTTCTAGTTTTGTATACGACCGTGCCATGAATCTGTCATTACATTTAGGGCAGATTCATGGCAATAAATAAGAGAAGCATAAGCTCCTCATTAACTGAAAAGTTATCCTTCTAATGTAAATATTATTTTTTTGTAATACAATTGTGGCACGCGACATAATTATATTGCAGGTCAAAAAAAGATAAGGGATTATCCTTATCGGTGCGGGCAAGGGGCAACCTTATCGGCTCGGTGAGAAGTAGCTCGGTTTGGCGCTGGCTACTTTTTACCTATCAAGAAAATTGTTTATCTCGCAATTACTTTTACCACCTCCACAATTAAAACGAGTAAACTAACTAGTAAAGTACAGGACCCGATCGCAATCATTATGGTTTCATATGTTTTCATGATCCAACTTCCTCCCTTCAGAGAGAAACTGGTTGCATGCCCGCAAACATGATATTTATGTCTATTACAACTATATATGCAGTTATGATCCCTTTTAGCACGTCTCAAAAAAATAAAGTCGTCCTTAATGACGACTTTTGTATTATGCCTATAGGTGATTAGGAATCCGTTCTTCCCCACGTTTAGATTCGTCCAAACAGATTAAAAACCCTGTCGAAGCCGTTTGTTGATTCGGCAACGAGAGGGTTTTTAATTTGAGGAGTTATACTGTGGTTAACTGCTGGTCATAGGCTCCAATTCCTCATTAAGAATTAAGGCACCGTAGTGTCGTAATTGAGAAAAGGATGTTTCCGTATTATCTGAAAAAACGACTCCGACCCTTCCAGGATAATATCTTAAAAACTTGTAGAGAATTTCAGTTGACTCAGCTTTAATAATGAGTGGTTTTTTAATTGAAAAGCTAAGGGTGCTAATGAATCCCCCTATGTCGAAAGGTTCCTTGATATTTCCAAAATCTATTAAAAGGTAATCCATATCTGCAGTTTTACAGTCTCGGAACAAGTTATAAAAATCACCGCTCTTCACCATATTTACTGCCTTATCTTCTGTAAGCGAAAGCTCTTGAATTGAATATTCCTTGTCCTTGGAAAGATCAAGATAATTATAGGCAGAGGTAATGGTTGAACTAGATCTTAGTTCTAACACTGGTGCTTTAATCTCATCAAGTTCTTTCTTTATCGCACTGATAAATTCTGGGGTCGTTCCACAACATCCACCAATCAGCCTTACACCATTCTCTACAAATTCTTTGGTATATGAACTAAATTGTTCTGGTTTTTGGTTATATACTGCCTCTCCATTCACTAAGGCAGGCATCCCGGCATTTGCTTTTACTGAAAGAGGAATTGAGGCAACCGAATACATTCTTTTAATGGGTTCAATTAAACTATCAGGACCGCCTGAACAATTAGCACCCACGACTGCCACTCCTAATGATTGACACACAAGCGCACATACCTCTGCTGAGTTACCAGATAACGTTCTGCTATTTTCATTGAAGGTTACCGAAGCAATAATTGTAAGTTTTGTACTCTCTTTAGCGGCTAGTATAGCTGCCCTTAATTCATTTAAATCAGTAAACGTTTCAAAATTAACAATATCTGCACCTGCATCTTCTATTGCCCTTAATTGTTCCTTAAAAATATTATAGGCATTATCAAAGCTCAAATCCCCTGCAGGTTCTAAAATCATACCAGTAGGACCAACTGAAGCGGCAACATAAGTGTTATCACCGGCGACTTCTTTAGCTAATTTAACGCCTTCGAAGTTTATTTGATAAATCTTATCCCCTAATCTATGCTTTTCTAGTGTAACTCTATTGCCTGGAAACGTATTGGTTTGAATCACATCTGAACCTGCTTGTTTGTATAGATTATAGATATTTTTAACCTCATCTGCTTTTGATAAATTCCACGATTCTGAGGCTTCATTTCCTTTTAAACCTCTCCTTTGAAGCATAACACCTTTAGAACCATCATATAATAAAACCCTTTCATGAATGGATCTTAGAAAATCCTTCATCATTTTACCCCCTGTATGTTTATGGTATTACAACAATGTTTTCCCGCTCGACCGATTATGCTTACTTCAAAAGTTCGGTCAATTTCATGGACAAGATTATTTACTCTTTCTACGCAA
Organism: Desulfosporosinus sp. BICA1-9; assembly: GCF_000802135.1. Taxonomy (NCBI): domain Bacteria; kingdom Bacillati; phylum Bacillota; class Clostridia; order Eubacteriales; family Desulfitobacteriaceae; genus Desulfosporosinus; species Desulfosporosinus sp. BICA1-9. The sequence goes on along the minus strand of NZ_JUEE01000071.1, from coordinate 3,299 downwards.
GTAGTTTACTTCTTGGTTTATAAGCATAATAGTTTTTCTAATGTCCTCATCATCCGTTTTACAAAAACATAACCGTAAACCGTCTGGATGAGGAAAACCATCGATATAGGAACTGTTTGTACTGCTCAAAAGTACATTATTTTTCGACAATCGTTTGACAAGAACATCGGCGGAGACGCTATTTAACTCTAGACAGGCATAGATCCCTGTTGTGGGTATATAACATTTTAAAATTCCATCGAGTTGCTGCTCGAAAGCATCTCTTAAAACATCCATCTTTTCTTTATAATACTTTTTTGTTCTTTGCACATGAAACTTGTACATACTACTTTGCAGGTAAATTTCCAAGGCACCCTGGGTTAGGATTGGGGAGTTCAGATCGATGCTCCGCTTATAGGTTATAAATTCATCCTGGAGTTCTCTTGGTAAGATAACCATTCCCAGGCGCAATCCCGGCAATAGTGTTTTTGAAAAGCTCCGAATGTAGATCATCCGTTCTTGTTCTTAGGAATAAGGAGGAATGGTTACAAGTATTTCCAAGTTCTTGGAGCCATAAAGTGGCAACAATTTTGGATTCTTATTTGGTTAGAACAGATTCTACAACTATGAATCGGGTTTTAGAGATGGATGATCTTAGGAGTAAAGTCATTGAAAACACAAGAGTCAATTTTATTTTTAATATTAGTGACTATAAGAACATTCAACGACCAGTAGATAGACAAGAACACGAAATAGTACGTACAACTCAAGAAATGTTACGAACAATCCAGGGAAATGTAATTCCAAAGTATTTTTGGAATCACGAAGATCAATTCCACAATCAAGGAATAGGCTATAGCCTGATTTATGATGGAGAAGTAGCTTCGACAGCTTTTTCATCATGTAGGTTTGAGAACCAATTAGAAATTGGGATTGAGACCTTAGAAAGGTATAGAGGAAAAGGGTTTGGAACCTATTTGGGCATGTCGCTTGGAAAATATTGCGTCATACCAGTTAGCTCACAAACTTGGATTTCTACCGACACTTTTTATCCCATATTATCGGCTTCCAGTCTAGAACTCTCATCAAACTTTTAAGACCACTTTCTTTTTAGTCTTGACATAAGAACATATTAGAAGGCATACCTGCTTACTTTTTACTATAAACCTTTTTACTTGTTTGCTTCGCTATGCTACATGGTTTGTATCCCACGGCGTACAGTTTCCCGAGCCTCATTCCTACAAGTGAAGCGAGTTCGTTTATTGATGTCACTCAACCTTTTTGCTTGTTTTCGACAACTGAACTAAAAAAACTCCCCCTAAAATAATGATCGCTGATATGAACACTTTCGATGAAACTGGCTCTCCAAGCAACACTGCGCCTAAAAAAACTCCGACAATCGGATTTATATAAGCATAAGTTCCAGCTTTTGACGCCGGCCACTTCTGTAGGAGATAAATATACGAACTGTAACCAAGGATGGAACCCAAAAAAATTAAATAGGCCATTGCCCATAGACCTTTGCCAGTCAAATGGATCTGGCTGGCCTCTCCAAGCAACAGCCCGATAAGTGTCAAACCAATTCCTCCGGCGAACATCTGAATCCCAATATTGGCTACCGTAGTTCCGGATGCTTTAAAGGTCTTAGAATAGACCGAGCCCAGCGACCATGAAAAAGCCGCCAACATTAGCAAACCCCCACCTGAAACATCAATTATTCTTGCCTCAGAGCCACTCAGTACTAAAAGAGCAACCCCGCCAAACCCTAAGATCAACCCGAACCATCCTTTCAAGCCGATCCTTGGTCCATTGATCAGGAACAGTTCTAAAATCGCATTAAACAGTGGGACAATAGCCATGAGTAGTGAAGTAGCCCCTGAATAAACCCATTGTTCCGCCCAGACGACGAGCCCGTTGCCGCCCATCAATAGAAATAAACCGACGATTGCTTGCCTTTTAAAGTCTGTAACATTCTCAGGAAATTTGTACCCTTTAAAATAAGCAAATAACAAGACCAAAGCCCCTGCAATCAAGAACCTAATACCTGCAAACAATTCCGGTGGAAAGTCGCTTACTCCAATTCTAATAGCCAGATAGGTTGACCCCCATATGATACAAACCGATATGTAGGCTAAAATGACCGTTATCTCTTCTCTCTTTCCCATTATCTCACCTTTCAAATCCCATTCCGAAATTCTCTCGGAATTTTCAAATAAGCCTAGGTTGTAGACGTAGACAAACTAACTCACCTCTAATATTCCACATTTCTCCTTGACTTCCTCCTGAGCCAGCAGAATTAAACTATGACACCAAAAAAGCCAAAGCGTTTAAAAAACGATCTGGCAAGTGAATCATACGGGAAGTCTCACAATCATTACCTTACCCAACTGATGGTGCTAGGAAGACATCCTCCTCTCCAAATTCAAACCATACTCAGCCTGTCTTAACTGGGCTTTTACCTCGGATATACTCGCTCTTCTTCTATTAACCAATCCCCCACCCGCTTTAACTCTGAATTCCAGGTTCTTGATATGAATAATTTCTTGATTTCTATTATTCTTAATATAAAAGAAAAAAGAGCCGATGATAGCACAGAAGATTGCTAAAACAAAATAACCCGTTGCTAGAGAGACATAAATAGTATAGTCATAAGTATTTAGATGTTCTGCGACTGCGTTCTTGATAACTAACGTTTTTGAATATCCCATTCCATAGAACAATAGAGAGGAAAGATAACAAATAGTTGTTAAATTTGGCACAATTACACCTCCACTTTCATTAAAACAGTGATATTTAGTGAGCAAAGACAATTTTAGAAACTATGGGCCCCCTGCCTTTTTCATTATGAAAACAAGCAAGTATTTTAATTGATTTCATTAGTACTTTCGGATTAACCACACTTCGCCCAATCTCCAGTAATGCACTCGGTACATCCACCAGCATGTATAAGTTTATTCCGATACACTGGGCATTTGTCGTGATGAATTAGCCACTGTTCACACGGCTCTATGCAATAGCTTCTTCGATTACATTCTAGGCATACATCGTTCATTTCATTCGCCTCGCAGTACATGTATTTGTATTTTACCCGAACCTATGTTCTTATTATAGCCAAATTCCGTACGGATATCAATACCAATTTGTTCTTGGTAGCTCTTTTTTTTGCATGTGGTCAGGTCGGCGAAACTATTCCAAAGAACACACGTGTCTGATCCTTCTATTTTATTTTATTTTATTTTATTTTGTTTTATTTTGTTTTATTTTGTTTTATTTTGTTTTATTTTGTTTTATTTTGTTTTATTTTGTTTTATTTTGTTTTA
>NZ_JUEE01000070.1:0-21027 GCF_000802135.1 Desulfosporosinus sp. BICA1-9 | reverse complement strand
AGGCCAAGGCCTTGCTCCCGCATGGAGAATGGGGAAAATATCGGTGAGCTATTCCCAGCGCACAGCCAACAGGCTGATGCAGCTCTTTGAAGAATAGGGAGATAAACTGTTCGCTTCCACCGATGACGGCGGCAGATCAAATTCGTCAGCGTTGACGAATTTGACCTACTACCAGGCCCTTCTCCTTCTGGGGATTCCGGAAGATGATCGGGAGAAATTTATCCTGCAGCATGATGTAGAAGATATGACCACCCGGGAGCTGGATCAGGCTCTCAAAGAACGGAATCAAACCGCTCCGGAGAAAGAGCAGGCTCAAGTCACGCCCATGCCAAATAATCCTCAGGATATCAAACTAGACTATCTAACCGTCAAAGTGTATTTGGGCTTTTTTGCTAGGCTAGATGGAGTACGGGTTATTGAAGATACCTCCTTTAAGGGAATGCTAGAACTTTACTATACTAATGATTCTTCAAAACTGTTGCTAAACAATGAACAAGACGATTATTTACACGATATTTATAAAGACTTAACATCTAAGGTTAGCGAGTAAAAAACATTGCCAAAAAACGGAGACGGCTTAACTGTTTCCTTTTTCTTATGCCGACAATACAAAAAGAAAAAGTGGAACCGGCATAACTCTAGCCGATCAGGCTTACGAGTGTGACAAACCTCATATAGACGGCCTGTCCAAGAAACGAATACGTATTCGTTTCTTGGACAGGCCTGGTCGGCGGGATTAGGTTTCTTTGATTTTAAATTATCTTGCGACGTAATGGTCTGTCGTCAAATCTTTGGCTAGTTTAACAATAGAATCGGATAATTCAGATAATTCGTTGACAGAAGGAGTAATTTCTGTCAGAGCTATTGCTTGATGATCCGACACTATAGCCATTTCCTTAACTGCAGCATTGATCTGTTCTACTGCAATTTGAATCTTATCTAGTGTATTTTTAATATTTTTAGTTGAATCAGAGCTGGTTTGAGCAAGTTTGCGAACTTCATCAGCGACTACTGAAAACCCTCGACCATGTACGCCTACTCGAGCAGCCTCGATCGCTGCGTTTAGGCCAAGTAAATTGGTCTGGGCAGCGATTTTACGAATAACTCCAATAATGGTATCTGTTTCATCGACTTGAGATTTAGTATCCTGTGAGATAATCCCTAGTTGTTGACCCGTCGCTGACAGTTCCTCTGCTACGGCTGCTATTTGTTGAACATTAATTTCAACAGTTTTAATGATCTTATTCAGGGAGTTGGCTATTTCATAGAGTCTCTCTCTTCCGTCCACTGACTGTTGGATGGCAATTGCACCGACAACATGGTCATTTTCAAAAATCGGTATAGCTACTGCAATATAGGGTACACCAAAGCCTTCTTTTCCGACTTCTTTAACGACTCGTTTTCGTTGTTGGATTGCGTCATAGGACACCCATCCGGGACCCGGTATCTCTCCAACGTAAGATGCTTTATCCCATTTGAACGTTTTAGGAACCCTATCCCATATAACCTTTTCCGTATCACAGATAAACAACCCAATATCGTCAATCACAAATTGATCAATAAAGGGTGCTACTGCCAAAAAGTGCTGGAGAGTTTTACAATACATTTCATCATTCAACAATAGTTACCTCCCCTACTTTAGAAATCAAAGCATTAATGCTACTTACAAATTTCGATGGAGGACAAACTTATATATAATACAATTATCCAGCATAATTATATTATAGTAACGCTCTTATGTGATATTGCAGATACTTATACCGGGTATAAATACGCGTGTAATAAGAAGGCCTTTTATGTCTATAATCGCTGATTTTCCAAATCAACTCTGAATAATGTTTATATAAGGATAAAATTTCTTATTAACGGATAAAAAGGATATAATGGTATGTGAGCTTAGTATTAAGAACTAAAGAAGTAAACGTCATACATTTATAGATAGGATGGATTATCAATGAAAACAACCTTCAATCAGCTTGGACTGGATGAATCTTTGGTTAAGGCCCTTAAACTACAAGAAATTGTTGAACCGACTGCAATCCAAGAACAAACAATTCCCTTAATTTTGGCTGCTAGAGACGTATTAGGTCAATCAGAAACAGGAACCGGTAAAACCTTGGCCTTTCTTCTGCCGATTTTTCAGAAAATCGATACTCTAAAGAAAGAAACTCAAGCGATGATTCTCACGCCGACCCATGAGTTAGCTATTCAAATTCAGCGTGAAATAGAAACATTAGCCAAAAACTCTGGTTTAGCTGTCACGTCAACGGCTATCATCGGAAACGTCAATATTGCGCGTCAAATCGAAAAGCTTAAACAGAAACAACACATTATTGTGGGTTCCAGTGGCAGAATCCTGGAGTTAATTCAAAAGAAAAAGATTGTTGCTCAAACCGTGAAGACGATAGTACTTGATGAGGCTGATCGCTTACTGGATGAAAATAATTCCTCGATTGTCAAGTCGGTGATTAAGACAACCTTAAGTCGAACTCAACTTATATTATTTTCGGCGACCTTACCTCCAACGACTTATCAACGGGCTTCAGAATTATTAAAGACTCCCGAGATCATTCGTGTTACAGATAAAATTATGATTGCTCCCACTGTTGAACATATGTACTTTTTAGGGGAACAGAGAGATAAAATCGAAATTCTGAGGAAGCTGATTCGGAGCATTATTCCTACCCGGGCCTTGATTTTCATTAACAAAAGCGAAGAAATTGAAAAGATGGTGGAAAATCTCAAATTCCACGGTTTGGAAGCTGAGGGGATATACGGTGGAGCTAATAAAGCTGAGCGAAAAAAAGCTATGGATGATTTTAGAAGCGGTAAAAGCAGTTTACTAGTAGCGTCAGATCTAGCTGCCAGAGGATTAGACATCAAAGGGATTACGCATATTTTTAACCTTGATCTGCCTGAGGATCCTCAACTTTATCTGCATCGGGTCGGTAGAACTGGTAGGGCGGGTAAAAGCGGGATTGCAATTTCCATTGTCAACCTTAAAGAAGTATCCTATTTGAAAAGACTAGAAAGCACGTTCGAAATTAAAATTAATCCTAAGGAGATGCTCCAAGGGAAAATTGTCGATCCCAAAAAAGGATTGCTCAAGAAAAGATAAAGAAAACAACTGAGTGAGTCGCCTTGTCGGATAATCTCACAGTTGAACTTTCATTCATAGGTAGTATAATTAGATTAAACTGAGGAAAATCCAAAGAAATGGGGTTTTCTTGTATGACTATGCATCAGACTGCCTGTTACCTTAGGACGGATAGATCCCAAGAGGTAAGGGTATTTAACAGTATTGTAGGCATGTTAGGAACTACGCTCAACGTCTATGCGTATATCGTGGACGGCATGCTCATCGATAGCGGTCCTCAAAGGATTAAAAGGGGAATTGTGAATTTTTGTCTGCAAAACCGACCTAATAAAATAGTTCATACACATTTTCACGAAGACCATACGGGCAATACGGCATATTTAGTAAAAAAACTCCAAGTTCCTGCGTTCATCCATCCTGAATCAGTAGGTATTTGCCGTAATAAAGGAGATATACCCATCTATCGTCTAGCTTTTTGGGGGCATAGGTTGGGCTTCGAAGCAGAGCCTTTGCCAGAGTTTATCGAAAATGAGCATTCTCGATTTGAAGTGATCCATACTCCTGGACATACTACAGATCATGTCGTTTTCTTGGATAGGGAGAAGGGTAGGTTGTTTAGCGGAGATCTTTTTCTCCACCATAAGACGCGGGTTGTACGACGTAATGAAAACATACCCCTCCTCATGCAATCCTTACGCAAGCTATTGAAGGAGAGTTTTGACACAGTTTATTGTGCTCACGGGGGGGAGATTGAACACGGGTATCGTTTAGTTGAGCAAAAACTAGGGTACCTTGAAGAATTGCAGGATCAAATCCTAAACCTTCATCAAAAGGGACTAGAGATCAAAGCAATTGTCAAGGAGATTTTTCCTCGAACTCCGATTATTTCCTATTTTAGTCTTGGTGAATTTTCTTCTTTTAATTTGGTTCGTTCGCTGATCGAAGATAAAGTGCAAGATGGACGTTAAGGTATTGATAAGGAAATTGTTAGGAGACCCTATTTCAAGATGTGGAGGAAATTTGAGATTATGCAGACATCTCCCTTGGATTTAGCTCAAGAGCTTGAAGAAGAAGGCTATTTAATAGATCAAGATGCAGCGACCACATTATTTCTTGCGTTAGCTTTAGAAAAACCTTGTCTTATTGAAGGACCTGCTGGTGTCGGAAAGACACAGCTGGCTTTGGCATTAGCACGTGCCAAGAAACGAAAATTGATTCGTTTACAATGTTATGAAGGGCTTGATATAAGTAAGGCGTTGTATGATTGGAATTATGCAAAACAGCTCTTACGCTTACAGCTTGCCAAGACTGAAAATTGGAATGACATAAAAGTCGATCTATTTTCCGAAGAGTTTTTACTCTCGCGTCCACTTCTAGAGGCCATCCTGTCTCCGGAACCTGTGTTATTATTGATTGACGAACTTGATAAAAGTGATGAGGAGTTCGAGAGTTTTCTCTTAGAACTACTGGCAGAAAGACAGGTTTCGATTCCTGAACTGGGAACAATCACATCTAAAACCATACCTATTGTAATCTTAACCAGTAATAACTATCGAGACTTTAGTGATGCTTTAAGACGACGTTGTATACATATCTATCTGACTTATCCAAGCTTAGAACGAGAAATTTCAATTCTCAGCTCCCATGCGCCTGACTTGTCGGATCAATTACTTAATGATGTTTGTGAGTTTGTTGCCAAGGTAAGGAAGTTACCCTTACAAAAGCTTCCCAGTGTTTCAGAAACCATCGATTTTGCTCGAGCCTTGAATGCACTTCAAAAAGAGGAATTGAGCTATGGCGCCTTAATGGGGACACTTAGTGTATTGCTTAAATATCCCAAAGACATTGCCAAGTTGGAAGAACGTCTCAAAAAGTGGGAGACTGAGGCGTCCCGGCACCTATAGTAATTAGGGTAATTGAACTGACAGAATGGAATTGCTACACTCGAATTACGTACCTCGTGCCTCGAACCTCGAGTAGGGGATGGAAACTATGGATGGCTGGGTTTTGCTTAGATTAGTTCACGCTCTGAGGCAAGTTTCTTTAACTATTTCCTCACAAGACATTCTTGACGCCCAGACTTGCCTGGTTCAATATCCTGATTTACCTCGCAAACAGATTTTCAAAGCACTGCTTATTCATCGTCCTCAAGATGCTGCTATCTTTGAAACGGTCTGGAGAATTGTAATAGAAAATACGGAATCCTGCGAACGAGAGTATTCGCTGGATGAACCCCTTAAAAAAGACAGGGAAGAAGCGCGAGATAATCAGGGAATAGGAGGACAAGGAGTCGGACGGGGGTCTGGAGGAATCAGTCTTACTGCCCAAGGAAATATACTGGATCTTTCACACATCTCTAATCTTATTTCAGTTTCGCGAATCGAGGAGTTAGCCGGCAGTGGGTTAGAATTTGAAGAGGTTGTTAAAGCAATTTTAGCTGATATTGACTATTACACTTGGATCAATTCCTTTGATTTAGCTTATCAGCGGGGTGCTCTTTCTGAGGAGGAATGGTATTCCCATCAGAACACTCGGGCCACTATCCTGCGTGAAATTCGGCAGCGGTTATTAATGCTCCAAGTTACGCTTGATAACAGTTGGGAACCCCTTGTCCGGCAGCACTGGTTCTTCAAACCGTTAAGTTCGTTATCTGAAGAAGAGAGAGAACTTGTGAAGTCAAGTATTCGAAAATGGGCTCGAAATTTAGCCATCCGACCAGGCTATCGTTGGAAATCTCATCACAAAGGGACGCTGGATATCGCCAGAATCATTCAGCAAAGTGTTCAGCGGGATGGTTTACTTTTCCATTTGTGCTACCGCCACAAAATCCCCCGTGCCCCTGAATTGGTGGTGCTTTGCGATGTCTCGAATTCTATGGCCTCCTTTGTGGAATTTTTGATTTACCTTGTAACCTGTCTAAGAGCTCGTTTTCGTAAGATACGGGTATTCTTTTTTATCGATTCGGTCTGGAATGTTACTGATTTTGTTTGGGATGATGATCTCAGCGGAGTAAAACAAGAGATAAGAAGCTGGGGTCATAAGGTAAGTTCAGGGTTTTCGGATTATGGAGAGGTATTTAAGGAACTCGCTGAACACATACTTAGAGAAGTGTCATCTCAAGCAATTGTCATCATTCTGGGAGATGGAAAAAACAATTATCGTCCTGCTCAACCGGAGTACATTGCCCAGATCTCAGGAAAAGTACGTAAAGTGATTTGGTTAAATCCGCTAGAGGGACAGGCGTGGTCTGAGCCGGATAATGCCATGAAAGACTATCAAAAGTATTGCTCGAAAGTCTATCGATGTCGTTCCGCGAGGGATTTGCATAGAATTGTAAAGGATGTTTTTTAGAGGAGGCTATACTCATTTCTATTTTCTTTACGATCATCTTCATAATTATCCTGCTTCAGCTTGTCTTCTTAGGCTCCGTAATTTTCTTAGAAAACAGGGACCCGACAAAAACAATCATCTGGCTTTTGATTCTGGGAGCCTTACCGATTTTAGGCGCTTTACTTTATATCCTCTTTGGTCGGGTTGTACGGAAACGCCGACTGTCCCGCCATAAGCAAGTGAGACAGGAGCAAACCGAGGAACTTCTGATGGATAGACAAGTCAGACCGAGCGCTGAAGATGTCGACCAAGCGGGAGACAGCCCCATGAACAAGAAGCTGGCCCGACTCTTGCTTAATGATGCCAATGCGCCCCTAACCCTCAATAATCGTTCCGAAGTGCTCACCAACGGCAAGAAGACATTTAGGGCACTATTCTCGGCAATAGAAGAAGCTAGGTATCACATTCACTTGGAATATTATATTTTTCATAATGATGCGATTGGTAGGGATATCCTTAACCTTTTGATGCGTAAAGCATCTGAGGGGGTTAAGGTACGTGTTCTAGTGGATGGATTGGGAAATCGGTCCTTAGAGAAACGGTTTGGAGAGTTGAGGAAAGCAGGGGTTGAGACTGCGGGGTTCTATCCTGTCCGCTTTCCGTTCTTATCAAAAAGGCTTAACCTGCGCAATCATCGTAAAATCGTTGTGGTCGATGGTCGGCTAGGCTTTCTCGGAGGATTAAATGTCGGGGATGAATATTTATCACGTAATAAGAAAATCGGATTTTGGCGAGATACTTTCCTTAAGCTGGAAGGAGATTCGGTTAATTTTCTGCAAACGGTTTTTTTGAATGATTGGAATGTCGTGACTCATGAGGATATTAATGGCCCGCGGTACTATCCGCAACCCTTGCAGTTGGGAAGTCAACTCACGCAAATTGCGGCTACTGGTCCCGATTCGGATTGGGGATCTATGTTACAAATCTTCTTTGTGGCCTTGACGAGTGCGGAAAAGACAATTTATATCGAAACTCCTTATTTTATTCCGGATGAAGGGTCAGTTATGGCCCTTAAAACTGCTGCCCTCAGTGGTTTAGACGTCAGAATTATTCTCCAGGGAGTCCCGGATCACAAGCTCACCTATTGGGCCTCGCATTCCTATATTGAAGAATTATTAGAATCAGGCGTGAGAATTTATCGTTATACTAAGGGGGTTCTCCATGCCAAAGTACTGATTCTCGATAGCGAAATCGGAGTGGTAGGGTCGACTAATTTTGATATCCGCAGTTTTAGTTTGAATTTTGAAATTAGTGCCTTCATTTATGAATGCGCTTTTGCCCATCGTCTGGAACAAGACTTTCATCAGGACCTTGCCGACAGCAAAGAACTTGTGTTGGAAGAGTACAAATTGCGTCCCTTGTCCGACCGTATTAAAGAATCAAGTGCACGTTTGTTTTCACCGCTCTTATAGCGAGCGGATCAATCCTCAAAAAAGATGCCCGTTTTGTTCTTAAGAAAGAGAACATAGCTCTTAAAGCTGAATAGATAACAAGCGAAGCCGAAGTTCAATGAACTCCGGCTTTGCCTGTACTTTCATTATATAGTCAGACTCCCATGCCGCTAAGCGGCACCACTGAATGTAAACCTCGATCATTTGACTTGATTTTATTACACTTTATTATTTAACTTTATGGAGCTCCCAAGCAAGTAATGCTGCACCCAAAGCGGCAGTAATGACCGGTTCCCGGGATACAAGCAGGGGATAACCTAGCTGCTTGGCCAGGGCATGAACAACACCTTGGTTATGGGCTACTCCTCCAGTGAATACAATATCGGGCTCCAATCCGGTTCGTCGAGTCATTGAAGCTACTCGGCTGGCTACAGAATCGCAGACACCAGCGAGAATGTCCGATTTAGGTGCTCCTGCAGAAACCTGGGAAATAACTTCAGATTCGGCAAAGACCGTGCAAAAGGAGGAGATTTGGGTTGGGTTTTTTGAGGAAGAGACTATTTCTCCAATTTCCTGCCATTCTACTTCGAGGGCTGAGGCCATGACTTCTAAAAATCGACCCGTGCCGGCTGCACATTTATCATTCATGGCAAAGTCTGCAACCTTACCATTAGAGAGTAATTTTATGACTTTGCTATCTTGGCCGCCTATGTCGATAACGGTGCGCGCACTAGGAAATAGATGGTGGATCCCTTTGGCTTGACAAGTAATTTCTGATACTTCTCGATCTGCGGGAAAGGTAACCCGCCCATAACCCGTTGCGACTGTGGCTATGACTGATTGTTCATTCAAATCAGATTCACAAAGAAGTTGTTCTTTGAGACGGGTGGCTACGTCTCGCCCACTATAGCCGGCTCTGGTTTTGGCCTGTCCGATAATTTCCTGATGACTATTAAGGAGGACTACTTTAACGGTTAATGAGCCAATATCTACGCCTACAAAATACTGCTGCATAATATTCCTCCTAATTCACTGCGTAAGTTCGAGATGTGAAGTTCCAAGCACAAAGCATAAAGCATAAAGTTTGATGCCTGGCCGAGAATCTCGGACCATTTTTTTGTACTAGTCTAATTTCCAGGTGAATACTAAGTGCCACTAAGGCGACGGCCTGCGGCTCATGTAAGCTCATCAAAGGTTTCCAGGAAAGCCTGAACTCGATTGCGGACAGGCTCTTCAGCATATGCTCTTGGGTCGGCCATGTCTGCTTCGATCATTAGCCCGGGAACTCCAGTTTCACGCATCACTTTTCTACGGATCACTTCTTGAACCAATGAATAGGGTTTACAGGAACGATTGGAATGCATGACGAAACCATTTGCCTTGTAGTCCCTGATTAAGCTAATCAATTGATTGGCTCTGTACTCGGGGGAACGATTGAGAAAAACCTCAGTGTAGGTTGCCGCTAAGCTTTCCATGGGAGTACCCGGAGCGTGGTCGGTCGCCCATCCTCCACTATAGGTGTCCGTAACGAAACATGCCCCTTTTTCAGCAAATAGTTTGTAGAAGGTAAATAATTGAGGCCAAATTGCGATGTTGTCCCAGACTAAGCGAATGCGTTCATCGTTGATAGCACCCTGGGAGAGGTTGACTCGTTCCTTGACTTCTGCTTTCAGCTTGCGGTAATAGTCAATTCCTGCTTGTGATCCTCTCAGCACAACGATCGGTGCCATGTGGATAAAGAGATCGGGTGCATTAAGAGGAGAGGGACTGACTTGGCAGTACTGTCTAGTTTCTTTCCAGAGTGAGGTAATTTCGGCACTCAGGCGCATCTGCTTGGCAAGGCTTTTCTGATTTAATTTTCGACCCGTTATTTTTTCCAGTTCTAAAGCCATAGAGTTTAGTTGCTCCAAGACATAGTCTTTAGCCTGTGGTGTCAATTCTCCCGTCAGATACGGGGTATCAAGAACTAGTAATGGAACATTAAAATGACGTGCTAAAACTTCATACCACTTGAGTACGGTTCCACAGATGTTATTACAGGCTACCAAGAGGTCGGGCTTAGGCATCCCTCCCAAAGGGGCGAGGTCTGGTCTAAGAACTCCTCCAATATTTGAACGGGCGTAAGAACAGAGGTCTTGGGAATAACCCGCTGTTTCAGCGACTTCACATAAACTCACGGTTGCTTGGCGAGCACTGTAAATAGCTGCATATTGCTCTGGGTAAGCTGAGTGAATTTTAAAAGCGCGCAGGAGTTCGACAGGGGCACCACTAGTGACCCACGCCAAGGGGCGATGCAAGGGTTTGCCCCAGTAGCGATGGTAATTAGTTAAGGCATAGTATCGTCCCATGGTTTTTTGCAGAGCTTTAGTGCTAACCAGTGGACGATAATTTCGTTGTTTCACCATGATCAACCCTCCTTTCTCAATCCAGGGTCTTCAATGATGCTTTCTAAAAAGGCCTGGAGCCTTGTTCTTTCCTGTCCCCCCACATTAGCCCCTTCCAGTTCCAGCGTTAGAGTGCGAATCCCGCTATTGCGGAAATTCTCGGCCAAAGTTACGGCATCCCAAGCATGGGGGTCGCAGTATTTTCGAATAATGATAATCGCACCTTGGGCTTGCCGTTGCTTAGCAAGTTCAGTTAGATAGGCGATTCGTTCATTTAGACTGCGGTGTTTACACGGACAGGGGGGCATTTCAGAGTAACGCTTTACTATATCGGCAAGCGGGTTATCGGATTCGGTTAGGGTGTGGCCAGAATAATGGCGATAACCAGTACAGGTATCATCCGCAACGACTCTCCCTCCCAAATCTTCAATCATTGTGAAAAGGCTATCATTTTCTAACACTGCGCTGCTAATCAGGACTTTCGCCCGCTGGTGAGGTACTGCAGCCATTTCTTTTAAGGTTGGGAGGCATAGCTCAAGGGCTTTAGCGTAATCTGAACGCGGCATAAGCTGTCCTGCTCTGAGTATAGAAAACACTAGGGGGGAAGGGAGGCCGGGCCTAAGGGCATCAAGTTCAGTCACTAATTTACGGGTCTGAGCACATAACCTCAAGGCGTCCTGAATGGCTTGCTGATTGATCTCTTGCTGAGTTATGTTCGTTAGTTCTTTTAAGAGAGTATTCAATTCAGCAAGATAGTATCGAGGGGCGCCTTGGGCCGTTAACATGACTGGTGGGACAAGATCGACAGTCTTGCTGCGACCGCTGGCGGCCCAGATTCCACTTAGGCACTGCATTGTGTCACAGGTATGGGTAAACCCGATTCCGACAAGGTCTTGCCATTTCTCTCGGATTTCCATGTCGAGTGTTCCTCTTGCCAAAGAACAGCTATAAGCTGGGAGTTCAGCAGGAGTTGAGTTTTCGGAATCAGGAAACAGGCGCAGAGGGTCTAGACCAGCCGCTAAGATAAGTTCTTCTGGAAAATAGGAGCAAAAATAACCGAAGAATTTTCGTTCCGGATAACGTTGGAAACGAACCGCACCTTTAAGCGTAGATTCTTCCAGGAGTAGTTCAAGTAAATCGTTGGTATCAGAGTTCGTATTGATTACAGACATTAAGGGACTCCTCTCCTTAGCCTTTTAGGGATTGACCAGGAACGTATTCGGACTGTTGCGGAGTATCGGTGTGAGGTGGACTGGCTGAACTGATTTGGTCTTCCTCACGCAGGGAGCGTTTTAAGATTTTACCAATAGCTGTCATAGGAAGTTCGGCGCGGATCTCAACTTGTTGGGGTACTTTATAGGGTAGGAGATGCTCTCGACAAAAGGTAATTATGGCTTGTTCTTCGACTGTTTCTGCTTCTCTTAAGGTGATAAACGCCTTAACTTTTTCCCCCTTGTAACCATCTGGTATTCCAATAACACAGGCCTCTTTTACAGCCGGGTGTTGATAGAGGATATCTTCAACTTCACGCGGATATACATTGAAACCCCCGGTAATAATCATATCCTTTTTACGGTCTACAATATAGAAATAACCGTCTTCGTCCATGTAGCCCAGATCTCCGGTGTAGAGCCAACCATTTCTTATGGCATAAGCTGTTTCTTCGGGGCGGTTGTAGTACCCAAGCATAATTTCGGGACCCGTCAGAACAATTTCTCCAAATTCTTGGGGTGGAAGGTCGATCTCTCCGGTTTCAATATCTCTAATCGCCATCCTGACATCCGAAAAAGGCATACCAATACTGCCGGTTTTGTTGATGCCCCGATAGGGATTTGCACAGAGCGCAGTAACTGCTTCTGTAAGGCCATAACCTTCCATGAGTTTGCTGTCGGTTAGTTCTTCAAACTGCCGCTTAACTTCTGGAGCTAATGGAGCCGCGCCAACAAAACAACCGCGCAGAGAAGAGAGATTAAAGCGTGACAAACGTGGGTGGTTAATGATGCCAATATACATCGTGGGCACTCCTGCGAAGAGGGTCGCTTGATAGCGGTGTATTCCTTTGAGAATGTCATCCACATTAAAGCGTGGAATAAGAACGCAGGAAGCACCAGAAATCAAGGGTGCATTCATACAGACTGACATGCCGAAGCCATGAAAGATTGGCAGGACGGCAAGTAAACGATCATTTTCGCTCATTTGTACCCAAGCGGCTCCTTGGGTAGCATTGGCGACTAGGGCAGAGTGAGAAAGCATGACCCCTTTAGGTTTGCCAGTTGTCCCTCCAGTATAGATCAGTAAGGCTTCATCTCGGAAAAGGTCAAATTCCCTTGTTACATAAGGTTTTGGTTCGCGATCCAATAAGGTTTTTAACCAAATGCGGCTTGGTAAGCGAGACTTAGCTTCAGGCGATAACTTGCGTGTAAATGGGTAAAGGGACTTAATGGGATAAGGCATGAATTCATTAAGAGAGGTGTAAAAAGTATGTTCGAGAAGATGTTGTTCGCCCGAGTTATGGCAAGCTTCCCGGACGTTTTCCAACCTACCAGCTAAGAGATCGAGACAAATAGCAGAACGGATCTTGCCATCTCGAAAAATATGTAGGAGTTCTGGCTCAGTGCTCAGAGGATTGACCGGAACGACTACGGCCCCAATACTTAAGATGGCATAATAACTAATGACATATTGGGGACAGTTTGGCAACAAAAGGGCAATCCGGTCTCCTTGATTAATTCCAATTTCCTTCAGTGCAGAAGCTAAGCGGTTGACATAGCGTCCTAATTGCTCGTAACGAATCACCTTCCCGAAAAAAATTAAGGCGTTTGCCTTGGGATGTTTCTCAACACTCCGGCGGAATAATTCATCCAGAGTGACCTCAGGATACTGGAGTGTGATGGGTACCTCAGGATCATAGTGTGTTGTCCAGGGAACATGTGTTTCGGTGGTCGCGGCTTTGTCCATTTACTTGCCCTCCTTATTAATTAGTGCGAGTAACGTTTAGTTAGCCTGCGTCAAAATTGAACCCTTTTTATAGTATTATAGTAAAAATATTGGCTATAGTATAGCGTTTAATTATAATATTCAGTCAATTGTGCTGCCAAGTCCATAGTTCTTTAGTAAAATGGCCCTATAGTCATATTCCAGTTCAGGAATATGATGAACACAAGGATCTGCGTTTATAGTTTTGATTACAAAAAAAGAATATTTATAAGGAGGAAATTTATAATTTCTGGAGAATACTAGAATAGGTAAAAAAATCGAAATGGAGGCATGGTTAATGACAAACCTTAGAGAGCTTTATGTTTGTAGTATTTGTGGCAATGTTGTTGAAGTTGTTCATACGGGGGCGACTGCTTTAGTCTGCTGTAATAAACCGATGGATAAACTTGAAGCAGGGACTAAAGATGCTAGTCTAGAAAAACATGTTCCTGTTATTGAGATAGTCAGCGAAGGAATTAAAGTTAAGGTCGGTAGTGTAGCACATCCAATGGAAGAGAAACATTTTATTCGCTTTATCGAAGTCCTAACTAAGGATCAGGTACTCAGAGCTGAACTCGCACCCAACCAGGCGCCTGAAGCTATTTTTAAACTCGCTAAATCTGATGATGTCGTAGAGGTTAGAGAATATTGCAATATACATGGGCTCTGGAAAGCAGATCTATAAATTGTGTCGTGGTAAAGAAAACTTGGCTGGCGCCCGAAGACACTGTCTTCGCACGTATTAGTCATTCTGTCAGCCGCAGGCGAAGGCGGCAGCCTTAGTTGCACTTATGCTTAGAAAGTATATAACGTAAGTTTATACTTTCTGATTGTAAAATCAAAGGATAGGTAGGATTAAATTCTGCCTGTCCTTTATTCATGAGTGATTATTGTCTTGAAATTGGCTATAATTAGGAAATAGGAGTCAAACGGGGGGTAGAACATATGACATTAACGTTAGCAAATACGGTTATTGGTTTTATTGGTACAGGAGTTATGGGTAAAAGTATGGTTGGTCATCTCTTAAAGGCTGGTTATCAAGTGGTTGTTTATAACCGCACAAAAGCAAGTGCAGAAGAATTAATCCAGAGGGGAGCTATATGGCAAGATACCGTTGCCGATTTGGCGGCCCAGAGTAACGTGATCATCTCTATGGTAGGTTATCCTAAAGATGTTGAAGAAGTATATCTAGGAGTTAACGGCATAATTAATCATGCCAAAAGTGGAACTTATTTAGTGGATATGACCACCTCAGATCCTGAGTTAGCTAATAAAATTTATGAAGAGGCTAAAGCCAAGGGACTGTACGCATTAGATGCTCCTGTATCTGGTGGAGACATTGGTGCCAAAGAAGCACGTTTAGCGATTATGGTGGGCGGGGATGAAGAAGCCTATAATGCTATAGTACCTATTTTCAAAATTGTGGGCAAAAATATTATTCTGCAAGGAAAAGCCGGATCTGGGCAACATACCAAAATGTGTAATCAAATTACAATTGCTTCCAATATGATTGGGGTTTGTGAAGCGATGGCTTATGCTCAAAAGTCTGGTTTAGATCCAGAAATAGTTTTAAAAAGTATTGAATCGGGAGCTGCTGGGAGCTTTTCATTAACTAATCTGGCTCCACGAATGCTAGCAAACAATTTCGCGCCGGGTTTCTATGTTAAACATTTTATTAAGGATATGACGATTGCTCTAGAATCTGCTCGAAAAATGGGTTTGATCACCCCGGGTTTGGAACTGGCTAAGTCAATGTACGAACAATTAGCGGAACTAGGGGAAGAAGACAGTGGAACTCAAGTATTGTATAAAATGTATTTGCAAAGAGAAAAACTTTAGCATTTGAGACGAACCATGTTGAAGTGTCGGTCTTGACTCTTTCAAATGCCTTTCGCTGAATTATGTATACTCTATTCAGAATTACTATGGTCAGATAGCGGACATTTTGAAGAACACCACTAAATTCATTTAAACTACTGGACTTTGTAATAAATGTTGTCTTACCCATTTTGCGGTAGTTGAGGTGGAGATATAGGCTAACCATAGGTTATACACAATTCCAAACTAAATCCCGCTATATTAACTAGGACATGATCAAAGGGACAAGCTTAAATTTAGCAGTTTTCAAGAGATACGGAACGGACTTTTGATGGAATTAGCCATAGGATATGCTAATGATGGCATATTGACTTAATATGCCATCAGTGCTAATCTAATTTTAAGAAGATTGTCGGAATACTTTGTGCAAATAGTTACGTTTCGTAAAATATATAAAATTAATCTCGATTCGATACATTCTAAAGTTACTTTATTTTTTTGATTGAATATGTGAAAGAAATCATATTCGCTTATCAGTCCATTTCCTTACAATACTACGAAAGCAATTATCCTTCTATAAAAACAGTAGGAGGAATGCTATAAGGTTGGATCAAGGAAATCCTTGTACCAACTGCCTCGGCAAACACCGAGAGTTTATTGACATATAAGGGAGGTAGAAGGATGGCGCATAAGAGTATTTTAGTAGTCGGAGGGGGAGTCAGCGGACTTACAGCCGCTATTGAAGCTTCCGAAGCAGGAAGCGAGGTCTATCTGATCGAACAAAAATCCTACCTAGGTGGCAGAGTAGCCCAGATGAACCAGTATTTTCCTAAATTGTGCCCCCCGAACTGCGGGTTGGAGATTAACTTTAAACGGATTAAGCAAAATCCCCGAATCAAATTCTTTACTTTAGCTGAAATCGAAAAGATTGACGGTGTAGAAGGTGATTATACAGTAACCGTTAAATCAAATCCGCGTTATGTAAAACAGAGTTGTACGGCTTGTGGGAAGTGCTCGGAAGTATGTCCAGTTGAGAGAGCAAATGAGTTTAATTACGGATTGGATAAAACTAAGGCGATTTATAAAGCACATGAGTTTGCTTTCCCAATGAAGTATGTAATTGATGAAAAAGCTTGTCTGGGAGCGGAATGCGCAAAGTGTGTAACCGCCTGCCAATATGATGCCATTGAGTTGGACATGGCACCTAAAAGTTTTAATTTGAATGTAGGTGCAATTGTCTGGGCTACAGGCTGGGAGCCTTATGATGCCAAGAAAGTTGACTACTATGGTTATGGACAGCATCAAAATGTTATTACTAATGTAATTATGGAGAGATTAGCAGCCTCTAACGGCCCAACGGCTGGCAAAATTGTTCGCCCGTCGGACGGTAAAGAGGTTAAAACTGTTGCTTTTGTCCAGTGCGCTGGTTCCCGTGATGAAAATCATCTGCCCTATTGTTCTGGAGTTTGCTGTATGGCTTCACTCAAACAAGCCACCTACGTCAAAGCAATGAATCCAGATTCTAAGGTTTATATGTTTTATATAGATGTCAGGGCGATGGGTAAACATGAAGATTTTTATACCAAAGTGCAAGATGATATTACCATGATTAAAGGAAAAGTTGGCGAGATCTCGGAGGATCCGCTAAGCAAAGATTTAATCGTTCAAGTAGAGAATCAGTTGACCGGCGAAATTATGAAGGAAACCGTTGACATGGTTGTATTGGCGACAGGAATGGTACCAGCTACTTCGAATGTACCTGAGGCAATAGCCTGTGATGAGGATGGATTTATTCTTTCCAAACTTGGAATTTATGGCGCAGGATGTGTCAAGAAGCCGTTGGATGTTTCCTCATCGGTTAAAGATTCTACTTCTGCAGCGCTTAAAGCCATTCAATCTACGGTGAGGAGGTAGCCCAATGGATAAAAAAACAGGTGTTTATATCTGTACTGGCTGTAGTATCGGAGAATCTCTAAAAATAGAGAGCCTGTCCAAGGTTGCCACCAAGGAGGGCAAGGTTCCGGTATGTAAAACACACCCTTTTCTCTGTGGACCGGAAGGGGTTGCGCTAATCAAGAATGACATTGAGAGTGAGGGTGTTAATACACTTCTTATAGCTGCTTGCTCCCCACGTGTCAATTATGATGTTTTTGAATTTGACTCTTCCTGTATTATGGAGAGGGTAAACCTTAGAGAACAGGTCATCTGGAGCCAACCTGCCAACGATGAAGATACCCAGATGATGGCAGAGGATTATATAAGAATGGGTCTTGCTAAGGTGAAGCATATCGATCTGCCGGTACCTTACCAAGGCGAAAATATGGTCAAAACCCTCCTAGTAGTAGGCGGAGGCTTGACAGGTATGACAGCGGCGTTAGAAGCTGCCAAAGCAGGGTACAAAGCTGTTTTAGTTGAGAAAAGCCCAGTGCTTGGTGGATGGATGAATGGCTTATTTAAACAAGCTCCACGGAAGGCGCCTTTTACAACACCTGAAGCGGTTGATATCGCAGAGTTGGTTAATCAAGTTGAAGCCAACCCTGATGTTACAGTATACACTGGAGCTGAAATCTTAGAAATCGCTGGTGCACCTGGCATGTTCGATGCTTCCATTAACCAAAATGGTACTACTGTTAAGGAAAGAGTCGGTTCGGTTGTTCTTGCTACAGGTGCCGTGCCCTATGATCCTACTAAGTTAGACTATCTTGGTTATGGTAAATATGAAAACGTAATTACTAGTCAAAAAATGGAAGAATTAGCTTCCGAGGGTAAAATTGTACGCCCTGACGGCAAAGAAGTGCAGAGTATTGCCTTTATCCAATGCGCAGGATCTCGCGATCAGGAACACTTGCCTTACTGCTCTGCAACATGTTGTGTGGAGTCTTTGAAACAAGCGACTTACCTAAAGGAACAAAATCCGGAAGCCAATGTCTTCATTTTCTACAAAGACATGCGAGCATCAGGTCAGTATGAACGCCTGTATCAACAAGTGCAAAAAGATGGAGGTATTTTCGTCAGAGGAGATATCAATGGTATCACCGAAGATGGCGAGAAGAATCTGCTTATCGAAGCAACAGATGTTCTATCTGGAGAAACGATCACAACCGAAGGTGTAGACATGGTGGTTCTGGCAAACGGTATGGTGCCTACCACAGCTTTTGGAGAGGATATTGCGGCCAAGGCTGATACAGAAGAGGACTGTAAAGAGGATGATGGTCCTAAGCCAGAATTTATTCTCAGGTCGAATCTGCTTAATCTGGCCTATCGTCAAGGACCAGAGATGCCTACCTTAAAATACGGTTATGCAGATTCCCATTTTATCTGCTTCCCTTATGAAACCCGCCGGACAGGGATTTATGCTGCTGGTAGCGTTCGAGCTCCGATGGATGAGTTATCTACGATTGAAGATGCTACTGGAGCAGCGTTAAAGGCTATTCAATGTATGGAATCAAGCGCCCAAGGTGTGGCTGTACACCCTCGTGTAGGGGATATGTCTTTCCCGGATTTTGCAATGTCAAGATGCACCCAATGCAAACGCTGTACAGTAGAATGTCCTTTCGGTGCTATCAACGAAGATGAGAAATTCAATCCGTTGCCAAATCCTACGCGTTGTCGGCGTTGCGGAATCTGCATGGGCGCTTGTCCAGAACGGATTATCTCCTTTAAGAATTACTCAGTACCTATGATTGGTAACGTCCTCAAATCGATTGAAGTACCTGATGAGGATGAAGAAAAACCAAGAATTCTTATCTTTGCTTGTGAAAATGATGCTTACCCAGCCTTGGATATGGCAGGTATTAATCGGCTCAAATATAATGCTTGGGTTCGCGTTATCCCACTAAGATGCTTAGGCTCCTTGAGCTTAGTTTGGATTGCCGATTCGATGTCACAGGGAATTGATGGAATTTTCCTTCTAGGCTGCAAGCATGGCGATGATTATCAGTGCCACTTCATTAAAGGAAGTGAGTTAGCCGAAATCAGGTTATCAAAAGTGTCGGAAACCTTAAACAGACTGGATCTCGACTCTGCCCGAGTGCGAATGGATCAAGTCTCTATAACGGATTACGACAAATTACCTGCTATGTTAGATGACTTTGCCGAGAAACTAAATGAACTGGGCCCCAACCCCTATAAAGGATTCTAAGTAGGGGTCACATCCCCCCATTAGATAGCAAAGGAGCAGCATTATGGATGAAATAAAAGAAATATCTCTGGAGATGAGAGAGTATATTATTTCTTCAGGAGCCGAAACGCTTAACTGGTGTATGCAGTGCGGTCTCTGCACCAATCTATGTCCTTACCGACAGGTTCCTGGCGAGCTTAGCGAAGCATTTAACATTCGTAAAATGCAACGTCAAGGCCAGCTAGGTTTAGAAGGTTTCGATGATGAAGAAGTTCTTTTTGCCTGTGTTACCTGTGGCATGTGTCAGTCAAACTGTCCGCGGAGCGTTGAAATCATCAAAAACGTGCGTTCCATGCGTAATACCATAGTTGGAGCTGGCATCTTGCCTGGGCATTTACGGCCTGTTGCAGGAAGTCTTCACGCTAATGGTAACCCATGGACTGGACCGCAAGAAAAGAGAGCGGACTGGCTGGAAGGCTTGAATGTCCCAGCCTATACAGAAGACATGGAATATCTGCTCTATGTTTGCTGTACTTCGTGTTATGACACACGCAGTCAAAAGATTGCCAAGAGCGTCGTCAAACTCTTGCAACAAGCTGGAGTAAGTTTTGGAGTGCTAACGGCTGAAGAGAATTGCTGTGGTGAGACCATCCGTAAAATCGGGGATGAGGATCTCTTCACTAAACTGGCCGAATCAAATATTAAGCTGTTCAACGGAAAAGGCGTCAAGAAAATCATTACAACCTCTCCTCATTGCCTGTATGCTTTCAAAACGGACTACCCCGAACTGGGCGGAGAGTATGAAGTTATGCATTATTCGGAACTTCTGAGTAATCTTTTGAAAGACGGCAAACTTTCTTTACCTGGAGAACAAGCTAAAAAGATCACATTCCATGATCCTTGTTACTTAGGACGACACAATTTGGTCTATGATGCTCCAAGAGAACTTCTCCAAGCAGTTCCTGGTGTAGAATTTGTCGAGTTGGATCGAGCTAAGAATAAGAGCCTTTGCTGTTCAGGTGGAGGCGGACGGATTTGGGCAGAAGTACCCTTTGGGGAGCGCTTCGGCGAATTACGAATCAATGACGCCGTGAAACAAAATGCGGATGTTATAGTCACAGCATGCCCTTACTGCATTACGATGCTTGATGACGCTTGTGCTGGCTTAGAAAAAGGTGATGTATTAAAAGTCATGGAAATGTCCGAATTCCTTTGTGAATCAATTAAGTAATAGAGATAAGACCATATATACTGCCTCGTTAATAGGTAGTGAATAAGTATCGGATGTTCAGCTAACCTCATGCTACAAGTGATAGGGATAATTATGGCTTATAGATCTGGGGTTAGCTAACTGATAACTGATATGGTGAAAAAAGGGTCAAGATTTAGTGAAAGGGGGGATGCCAGAAACAATGTTTATGCAGTGTATCGTCCAGCAAATTATTGTTGGTAGTGAGCAGGATAAACACCAGTTTCTGTAGTAGACTCGCAATCATTATTAAATTAATTGAAGGAGGATAAGACGATGTCGAAACTAGTACCACCGCATGGTGGAAAGTTAACACCGGTATTACTCCCTGAGTCACAAAGAGCAGATGCTTTAGCAAAAGCTAAAACATTGCCTGTGATTCGCATGACTTCCAGAGAAACTTCTGACCTATTAATGATTGGGATGGGTGCATTCAGCCCATTGACAGGGTTCATGGACAAAGCTAATTATGAGAGTGTTGTAGAAACAAAACACTTGACCAATGGTTTAGCATGGCCTCTCCCGATTACATTATCCGTTACTCCTGAACAAGCTGAAACCCTTAAAATTGGCATGGAAGTAGCTTTAGTGGATGATGAAAC
>NZ_JUEE01000069.1:0-27444 GCF_000802135.1 Desulfosporosinus sp. BICA1-9 | reverse complement strand
GGAGAAAAAGTATTTCCCTTTATTCGAGAATATAAAGGTGCATGAGGGGCTAGTTTTAAAGCATAAGCTGACCAACCAAAAAATCCTCTTGATCCACGGGCATCAAGTAAGTTTTATAGATTATGAAATGTGGAGGTTAAGTAGATTTCTAGTTCGGTATTTATGGCGACCTCTTGAATCATTTGGCGTCAATGACCCTACCAGTACCGCCAAGAATTATGACAAAAAAGACGCAGTCGAAAAACAACTTATTGAGTGGGTAACACGGGAAAAGCATATGCTTATTGCTGGTCATACTCATAGACCTAGGTTTCCTCAAGTAGGTGAACCTCCATACTTTAATGACGGGAGTAGTGTCCATCCTCGTTGTATTACGGGAATCGAAATTACAGATGGTAATATTACACTCGTCAAATGGGACGTCAAAACAAAGATTGACGGCACCTTGTTCATAGGCAGAGAAATACTGGTAGGACCTAGAAAATTAAAGGCTTACCTTCACCCCATAAGGTGAATCGGATCTCTATTATTATTAGAAGCTATCCTCTGTTCTTGATAGCTAATCCTTTTAAGAAATTTCTAGCGTATTTATCACCACACTCTTTATAATGCTTATGCCCTTCTTTTCTAAGCAGAGCGCTTAATTCTCCTTTTGTTACAATGACCCCAGTTTCTTTTAATATATCAAGAATATCATCACTTGTTAGTGAGAGCGCTATTTTCAATTTCTTAAGCAGGATATTATTAGGATGATTTTCACTATTCTTGAGTACTGGCATTTCAGGTTGCCCTGGCTTTGGATCTTGTTTTCCTCTTTTAAATATAATAAAGCCATTTAGAAATGACTCGAGCATACTGTTCTTGCATTTTATATTCTCTTCCTTTTCATCTATTTCTTCATGATCATCAACAACATTATTGTAACGGTAAGTTTCTTTTGATTTTATAAGTAATTTTCTCACTTCTTCTGTTGTAAGTTCAACGCCACCAAGTTCAAATATCTTCACCATATCTGTATCCCTGATATTGAGTGCATATCTTAATCTAATTAATATATCATTATTATCCATTTTATAACCCTCCTGAATTTCTTAAACTATAACTTACATTATAACATGAATATTTCGGTCGGGCAGAGCCCCCGATCATATGACAGGACAACGCAATACCTAACTAGCGAGCCTGACGACATCTAGTTTCGCTAGTCCCTAAGCGGATCAAAGTAACAACATTAGTTAATTTGCAACGTTCTGTGTACTAAGACCCAGCCTTTAACGGAGGCCGAACTGGGTCTAAGACAGACTTGGTATCAAAAAGATTCTTTAGAATTGCTTCCTGGTTATACAGTGCGATCCCGTCAATATGCCTCCTGTCCATCATCACATAGTCGGTAGAAGCTTTCAGATAGGGAGTGGGTCCCACCGAATAGAGAATATTGAACCCTTGATCGAGCAGGAACTGGAATTTGGGATTCCCAGGCAACACCGAGCTGCCAAAAGGGTAAACATAGATATTAGTGGGGCCGATAAGCGATCCCACTTCTTTTTTCCATTGCAATGTGTCTTTCTCCAGACTTTGATAAGACTCCGCCCTGGCATCCAGATGGCTGTAACCGTGCGAGGCAAACGTCCAGCCGGTTTCTTTAAGTCGTTCAATAATCCCTAAGGCAGTCTGCCGTTCTTCCGGATAGGAAGGGGAATCCAATTTATTGGTATTATACCCTAAAATCCCGTAATAACCGGTCAAGGCTAGAATTCCCTTGGCTCCCTGGAAGGAAAAGTCGGGATGTTCAGCGACAAAGGCATCGATAATCGGGATAATCTCATTATCATGGGAGATGACTTCCTCTCCCCTCGGGGATACGGAATAAGTCGCCACACTGCCATCAGAATCCAGAATCAGTTTGCTGATCGTCCCATTCGTTGATTTGTAATCCGGATAATTAACATCATCAACAGACAGGATGAGCGGTTTCTTGTTGGAAGGAAGCTTTAGCTCTTTGGGCACCAAGACCGTTTTCCCATCCTCTACTTTCTCTTCATACAAAGCATTTTCATTAATCAAAATATAATTGTTGGCATAGATTTGGTTGAGAATCTTCTCAAATTCACTCACCGTCACAAAATACTGATTAAATCCATTGGAATCTACATCCCCATCAAAGGTCAGGGACGGATAAGCCAAGAGCGGATGGAAAAAAATATGCTCAATCAGTCCATTATAAGCAACTAAACTTTTCTCCGCTTCCAGAGCTTGCTGATATTTTAGAAGATCGCTTTTTACTTGTGCATCATCTGGGTAATAGGCTGATATACTGGTCAAAAGTTTTATCGCTTCCTGATAATTACCCTGTTTGCTTATGACCCCTGCTTTGGCCAGATAATGGGGGTGCATTTCTGTTGTCGATTTCTTGATCTGGTCCTGGGCTGTCTGATAATCTGCGTTTTTTGAGGTTATTTTTTTATAGAATTCTATAGCCTGTAAATAATCCTTATCAGCATAGGCTGTATTCCCCTTAAGATAACTTTCCCGTTCAGCCTCATCCTGGATCGCACGGGCCGCATCTTCAATTTGCTGATTTATAACCGCTTCCTGGCGCTTTTGCTCCTGTAATTGCTGAGCATACAGTTCTTTCTGCGCACGGATTTGTTTCTGTGTTTCGTATTGGCTATATAAGATTGGCACAGTAAAACCTGTTAAGAGAACAAATCCCAGCAGAGCTATGATAATTGTCTTATGTGCGGAAAGATTTAGGTTTGTTTGCAAGATGATCATTCCTTTTGCTCATAATGAATCTTCAATATTTCTCTATATTAGTATAAAATTTGCCATATAATCGTCATCTCCTGTTATACAGAACAAAAATTAAGCCTCATAACAAATAACAAAAAAGCGCAAATACATCTCAGCTATTGGCTGGGAGATGTATTTGCGCGCGAATATCCCATCTATTATTTAGACCTTCGCCTTTCCTAACTTCATTTGTTGGTATCTCTTCCTTCACGGACAGACAACCCTCCATAAGTAAGGAACCCTGTACACAACAACAGAACGTGAGACTTCCACTATGCCCTGAACACAAGAAAGGTACGTAATCATAGAAATCAGGCGCGGAGATCCCTTTATGTTGATCACCCCTTGTGTAGATACCCCTAATTTTCTGGCTACCTGTCCTGTCGATAACATCTCACGGTCAAGTCTGACTTATTCGCTTTAAGAACTTGACTGCAAATTATTAATGGATTACTATTAATGGATCACTATTATCGAAACCCGATATCGTAATTCGAAAGGAGGCAAACTAATATGTCAGCTAAAGTATTAAGAAAGTTTTTTCTTGGATTCATAAGCATTCATATTCTTCATCATGCCTCTAAAGAACCCATTTATGGTCTTTGGATGATTGATGAACTTAAGCGTCATGGCTATAATTTGAGTGCTGGAACACTATATCCAATACTCCACAGCATGGAAAAAGATGTATTGCTATTAGTTGAAGAACGCAATGTGGACGGAAAAATTCGTAAATATTACATGATTACTGAACAGGGTAGGGTCGTTTTAAAAGAAGCTCGTAACAAAGCATTCGAACTTTTTAAAGAGATGAAATAGGATGGGAATGTATCATGAAGTTATTTGGACCACCAAAAACAAAAGAAACACTTTTTCAATATCTACTTAAATATAAGTTTCAGTTCATAGTTTCCTCTTTAACCGGCATCATTTACAACACAGCAATTGTACTTGGACCAATTTTACTGGGTCGCCTCATAGATGCAGCAGGCGGTGGTACCGGTCAGCAAGTATTTTTGTCGGCGTTTTTCTTTGTCGGTGTGACTGCATTCTTCCAGTTTTCAAGATTCATTAAGCGGTGGTATATGCGTGATCAGTTCAACCGTGTTGCCTGTGACCTGCGTCAAACCTTCCTCGAAAGAACGCTTCACAGAACATTGCCGGAATTGGAAAAAGAGACCGTTGGTGATTTAATGTCTAGGACAGTCGGTGATATTACACTAGTGGTCGATACAGTTATGTCGACAATTAACGAAGGCTGGGACACTTGGCTTCTCATGATGTCTTACTTTGTCGTACTTATGGTAATGGATTGGAAAATCACACTGTTAGCAACCCTCTTGGTACCAGTGACTTTACTTGTAGCTCATAACATGCGTCATATTCTATATAATTACTCATTGGATGCTAGAAAGTCTGCATCGACGGCCAATACTGGATTGCAAAGATATCTAGGTGCTATTTCCGTATTGCGTTTGTTTGGTCGGGAGGCTTCAGAAGCAAAGGAAATTATGGATGCTTACAACACCCAGGTTCGTTTCAATATTAAACAAATGTTGTTGCAACAGTCTTTACTGCCTATTTATGCTTTACTCGCAGGGCTAGGTATCGTTGTTGTCATAGGTCTGGGCGGTGAGAAAGTCATGGTTGGTGACTGGACAGTTGGAACCTTCAATGCTTATATGGTCATGTTTGTCGCTTTTTCGGGCAGGACACGGGTTGCTGCAAAGGTATTCAATCGCTGGCAGGGGGCTCGCGCAGCATGGCAGCGTGTCAAAGAAAAAATGGCTATTTCTGTTGACTCAACTTTAACGACTAACGAAGAGTTTCTTGAACCCATCTATACGATTAAAGTAGAACA
The DNA here is from genome assembly GCF_000802135.1 of Desulfosporosinus sp. BICA1-9. Taxonomy (NCBI): domain Bacteria; kingdom Bacillati; phylum Bacillota; class Clostridia; order Eubacteriales; family Desulfitobacteriaceae; genus Desulfosporosinus; species Desulfosporosinus sp. BICA1-9. The sequence goes on along the minus strand of NZ_JUEE01000069.1, from coordinate 22,790 downwards.
GTTAACCTTTGGATTTAATGAACAACCAGTTCTTCATAATCTATGCTTTGAGGGTCATCGGGGACAGATTATTGGTGTAACCGGTGCTGTAGGTTCTGGAAAAACAGCTTTGGTCAATGCTCTGACGGGTCTGTATCCTTATCATGGCAGTATCACCTTCAACGATGAAGAACTCAGAGATTTGCCTTTGTCAACAATACGGAAACGTATTTCATACGCCGGGCATGAACAGTTCTTATTCTCCATGTCCATTAGAGATAATATTTTACTCAAAACCATTGATGAAAATTCTAGGCTAATTGATGATGAAGCGAATCGCACTACAGCGCATTTGTTAGATAAAAGTTTGAAGTCGACAGCATTATACGAAGATTTAGGACGTTTTGAACATGGTCTTGACACTCAGGTTGGTGAGAAGGGCGCAAGGGTATCAGGTGGTCAACGTCAAAGGATAGCTATGGCACGAGCCATTTGCGCTCAAGCGGATATCATTCTCTTGGACGATCCTTTTTCAGCCGTAGATATTGCAACTGAAAAAGTAATTATTGACCACTTGAAATCTGATTATAAAGATCAAATCGTTTTTCTGTTTACCCACAGACTCACGGCCTTCGAGCATATCAATCAGGTTCTAGTTCTTGAACACGAAAAAATTATCGAACAAGGAACTCATGCTGATTTGATTAAGCAACAAGGTGTTTATGGTGAAATTTATAAAGCACAAGTCTTTATGGGGGTAAATCACAATGAACAGACTGCTTAATAGAAACAAATCTTCTAGGGATTCACAGAGGGACTACAAATTCCTTAGGGAGGCTGTAATCACCGTTTCAAAGACAAAAGGACTCTATGCCGCTCTATTAATACTCGCTGTCATTTTGGGAGCCGTAGTCAATATATGGCCATCGCTAATGTTGCGACGTATTGTTGACGGTTCTCTTGTTTCTGGTAGTGAGAGTTTATGGAAATTGGCATTCTTATATCTCGGAGCAGTGCTTCTTGGAGGCGTAGTCGATTTCATCCGAGAAATCAGTACTACGGTATACGGCCAGCATGTGTTACTGAACATACGAAAGCAAATGCTTGATAGACTTCAAAATCTACCCATGAAATACTATCTGGGTGTACCCGCAGGAGAAACCATCTCACGTTTCACCTCGGATCTTGATGCAGTTAATACTCTTTTTTCTGCGGGACTTGTGAGTGCGTTGGCTGATTTATTAAAGATTATCAGCTTACTTGGAGCACTCTTCATATTATCCAAACCATTAGGACTGATTGCAATTGGTTCACTTCCGGTGATTTTTATTTTGTCAAACTTTTTTAGAAAACGTATATATTCCCGACAAAAAGAAGTACGCAAGAGGGTTTCAGACATCAATACTGGTATACAGGAAATTTATTCCGGCATGAAATTAATTAAGATTTTTGGGAAAGAGAATTTTTTTGCAGAGCGCTTTGAACCATCCCTTGAAAAACATCGGCTGGCAATGAATGCCAACAGCATCTATGATGCTTGGTTCCCATGCATTATGCAAATGGTTAGAGCATCTGTCATTGCCTTAGCTCTCATTGTAGGCGCAAAAAACAACCTGACTAGCTTTGCTTTAGGTTTGTCATTGGGTACTTTAGCCGCAGCTACTGATCTCTTTATTCGACTATTCGATCCCATCGAAGCTGTAGCCTCTGAAATTCAAACCATTCAGCAGGCAGTGGCCGGTCTAGATCGTATTAAACAATTTTTTCATGAACCTTTGGAATTGAGAACTCAATCAAATGATGCAAACAATAGTTTTGATGTCGTAGTGACGAGTGCTACTGACTCTTCAATTGTCGTCAAAGATGTTCATTTTTCCTATCCTAACGGTAAGGAAGTGATTTGTGACGCAAATATGTTTGTTTCAGCGGGTTCTAAAGTTGCAATTGCTGGCCGCACAGGCTCTGGCAAGACCACTTTGATGACTCTTATTGCAGGATTACATCCGACAAAAAAAGGTACCATTACCATTGGGGGACATGATCCATTTCAAATGCCTGCCCATGTGAGGCGACGTTTTATTGGAATTGTACCCCAGACGGTACAACTCTTTAATGGGACTATTTACCACAACATAACTCTAAGAGATGACAGTATTACTCGGGAACAAGTGATTCGTGCTATTGAAACAGTAGGACTTGGATCCACTATTGAGAAACTGCCTGAAGGACTTGAAACCCTAATCGGAGAAGGTGCTTCTCAGTTATCTTTTGGTCAAACTCAACTTTTGTCTTTGGCAAGAGCCATTGTGACCGATCCTCCACTTCTACTATTGGATGAATTAACCTCTGGACTTGATGCCATTACAGAACGACAAGTTTTAGATGCCATCCGTAACGTTAGTGGGAAAAGAACCATCATTACGATTAGCCACCGTTTATCAGGTATCATTGACGCCGAAGTGGTTCATATCATGGAATCTGGTAGCATAATGGAAAGCGGTACACCTGAAGAGCTGACTTCTCAAGAAGGTTGGTATTCTATTTATAAACGTTTAGAAGAACGTGGTTGGAGAGTGTCGTAGGGTAAGAGTAATGGGGAAAAGTCCGACTGTGCCGCCGAAGAAAAGCTGATTTCACTTGTTATCGTACCGCCTAAGGACTGAAATTTACTGGTAACGGTTGAGCTATGAGTCTTGGAAGATCCGGTTTTTCGTGAGATAGTGGCCGATTTATAGGGCGGGTGCTAATATTCTTCTCCAATAAAAAAATGTAAAGAGTTGATGAAGGTGAAAAAGTTCTCTTTTTCTTCAAACTGTGGAAAATGTGCAGAATCATCAAAAACAACAAATTCTTTCGTGGGTGCAATGATGGTGTTAAAGTATTGATTTGCAGTCTTAATTGGGGTTAAATGATCATATTTACCAGTGACAAAATAACAGGGTATCTTTAATTCCGGTACTTCCTGTGGCAGATTGCTTTGTATTATTTCCTTCCATAACCTATGGTCAGAAACAAATAACCCCTTAGCATAGCGAATGGAATCTGATAAATTATACTCGGGATTGAATAGTAGTCCTGTTACCATATCAACCTTTTCATTAATAAGCCGTACTGCTCCACCATATCTCCATACGTATTTTCGCGGAAACTGCTCTAAGTGTTTTATAGTATTCTCTCGATATGCCTCAATGGCGTTAATATCCGATGAATTATTTTGAGCAATAGCCTGCGATAAACAATAGTCCAAGGCTTCTAATTCCCCTACCCAAAAATCCCCCACTTGCCCTATCCCGATATATCCTTTATATTTTTCTGGTGCTTGATAAGCTGCTTTGATACCTACTATCGTTCCAAATGAATGTCCGGCTAAAATTATATCATCTGTTTCAAGCTCTTTACTTACATAATCAGTAAGAGCTAGTAAATCATCGACCAGAAGTTTAATTGACAGATCGGAGTAATCCTCTGAAAACTGATAGGATTTCCCTGCTCCTCGCTGATCATATCGAACTATCGTAAAATTTTGTTCCAACAAATCCTGATATTTTCTCACATAATATATTTCCGGACAACCCGGACCGCCATGAACAAATATGAGAACTGGATTATTCTTATCATTCCCTCGAATCATAACCTCATGTTTGCTACCATTGATCTCAATTTGTTTTAATATACTAATACTGTTCTCATACCCTTTTATGGATGGCGTCCATGTTGGTACAAAAAACCTAATTGCAACGAGCAGAATAAAAATCATTAAAACCTTACTACGTATGGAAATTTTCCTTTTCATAAATAAACCACCAATCAATCTCCGATACATTCTATTTCGCTCTTAATAGCGCCTTGCTAAGAAATTTACAAAGACCCTCTCAAAGTATAGAATACTTAAAACGGCTTTATTATCAAAAGTAAATTTAGATGCAGTAAACATATAACCTTATTTATGTAAGGTTATATGTTTCTCCAGCCTCTTAGAGGGGTATAAAATAGTGGGGTGTTCAGGTCAACTGCCAACTACCCTAAAGGATAGTGGCTTGTAACTAACCAGTAGTTCAAACGATTGATTAATTCTCCTACCTTTTGTCGCTTCAAAAGAAGCGTGTTGTTACATTGCAGGGTGGTTGACAGCACCCTAACTAATTAAGGAACTTGCTTAATTAGCTCTGCGTGAACGTACTCTATTCCGATGTTACGCAGATTAATTGCTCCTATACGATCATCATTGGAAGTATAAGTGCAATTCTTACAAGTGAAACTATGATTCTTTTTGTCTCGATTTGCTTTCTCGGTGTGACCACATAGTGGACATTTTTGACTAGTATATTTAGGGTCTACTGCAATTATCAGTGAACGGTTTAGTTTAGCTTTATACTCAATCATTTGACGTAATTGGTAAAACCCCCAAGATACAAAAACATAACGATTCTTAAGTTGTACTTTTTCTGTGGCGTTCCTTACCCCTGTCAAATCCTCCAACACCAGTAAAGAGTTTTGACCCGCAGAATTAACGAGTGCCTTCGATACTTGATGGTTCACATCAGTCATCCAACGGTTTTCTCGCTGACCGATCAATCTCAATCTCTTTCTTGATGATGGTGTTTGTCTTTGTTGAAGTTCTTTTCGTGATTTAGAATAGTTAGCTCGTTTGTGCTTTATGTGACGACCATGATAAAACTCTGTGTTATTAGAAGAGTCGTAACTTGTGGCTAGAAAATTGATTCCAAGATCAATACCAACTACATTTTTAATATCTTGAATTAAAGAATCCTCTATTTCCTTAGTTGTTGGTATATGCAAGAAAAACTTATCATGTTTAAACACCAACTTGGCTGTTCCAAACTTCCAAGACCCATCAAAGTATTGATCCATCCCCTCTTGTCTGAATGGGACTTTAATACGGCCATTTAAAGTATTGACCGAGAATAAGCCTTTGACTAAGGAATAGTCTCGATTCCAAACTAAGTCATACTCTGGTTTCTTAAAGACAACTTTATTAAGTCCGTGTTTATTTGATTTAGCAGATTTGTATTTAGCCACAACAGTCTTCATTACGCTTTGTGCCATCTGTGATTTTAAGGCATAATCATGTCTTAAAATCTAGTAAGTTAATTTGTGTAATTTGGGTTGAGAAAACTCTTTTGTTAAAAAAACTATGTCCGATACAACATTTAGACTTTTCTTTATAGAAGATAAGGTATCTTGTAATTGCAATATCTGTTCTGTATTTGGGAGTATTTGAATCTTTGCAGTAACTGTGATTTGCATTTCATCACCTCATTTCGTTTCCATTATATATTACTTTCACTAATATTGTACACGATTTAAACTAGTGAGAAAATAATTAAACGCAAAGGAGGTTGGCGATTTTTCCACTACCCTAAAGGGATAGTGGTTTCTCGCCAAACGCATTATGTAAAACGTAGGGCTCGTGCTTGAAGGCGGCGGTATGAGGGGACTCTATACCTGTGGAGTCTTAGAGTATTTTATGGAAAACGATTTATATTTCAATTATGTGATAGGAGTATCCGCCGGAGCATGCAATGCCGCTTCCTATATTTCGAGACAACAGCGGAGAAATGAAAAGGTCATTATCGGATTCATAAAGGACAGGCGTTACATGAGTTTAAGAAATTTGATCTTGAGCAAATCATACTTTGGTATGGATTTTATTTTTGATGAGATTCCCAAAAAGCATGTTATGTTTGACTTTAAGACCTATTACGAATCCCCTGGTATTTTTTTAGTCGGAACAACTGATTGTCAAACTGGTAAACCGCTGTATCTACATAAGGACGATTTAGGTGAGCAATTCCAGGCTTTAAGGGCGTCGGCTTCTCTGCCCATGTTATCGCCGATCGTGAACTATAAGGGTTATGAACTATTAGATGGTGGAATTTCGATGCCATACCGATTAGAAAATCCATTAAAGACGGCAATACCAAAAATATTATCGTTTTAACCAGGAACAAAGGCTATCGAAAGCGTCCTGCTAAATTCAACGCTCTACTTAAACTGAACTATAGAAAGTACCCCCTGCTCATTGAAACCATGCTCAACCGTTATAAAAATTACAATGAAACATTGGATTATATTGAACAACTTGAAAGCGAAGACAAGGTCGTTGTTATAAGACCTTCAAGAGAATTAGAGGTTGGTCGATTAGAAAAAGATCCAAAAAAACTTCGCAGACTGCTTCACCAAGGATACGAGGATACCAAACGTTCCTATGAGAGAATTATGGAATTCGTCAATCAATCAATCAACCAGAGTGTGATGTTTCCGAGACTGCTTGATTATGGCCGACTCATATTCAATTTATCTTAGGAATACTACTTTCACACGGAACTCCTATCTGACATTTTCCACAACCATATCTTGGTTTGCATTTCTCCGCTGTTTTGTTGATGAATTCATGACAAAGTATGTGGTTTTTTCCCTTATCAAGAGATATGGCATTAACCGGACAATTTTTTCCACACGCTCCACACATGGAACAGTTATCATAAATGTTTTCATACATCCTTTTATCAGGAGGCAACTCCAATTCTGTAACGATGCTGCCGAATCTGCCGGCAATCCCTTTTTTGGTTATTAGGCCTTTAGATAGTCCGAATGTCCCAAGACCACATACAAAGGCAACATGTCTTTCAGACCAATTGCTCGTGAATAACAGGTCTGTTCTACTATTATTGTCAGAATTCTGAGTCGGTTTATTATCTCTGGCTTTGGCCCAGAACCTTTCATCCAAAGACGGCGCAAGGCTTTTATATCCGGCATTTATCAATTCTGAGTTCAAATATTGGCAAAGCTTAACAACAAGAGCTTGACCTTCAATCCGTCCATGCAACCATTCTTCTGAAGGCCATGACATATCTCGACTGTTGCCCTTTTTTACTGCCTCGGTAAAGGGTAGAAAAAAGGAGATAACCGTTTTGGGCTGGGGTAACCATTCTTGGGGAGGCATAAAGTGTTGTCCTATTACTAATGGCTCTTTCAATATTTGAAAATACTGATCATCTGCAGCACCAAAAGCAAAAATTGGAGTCTCAAAAATCTTCATACCAACAACCGTCTCTGAAAGCGCAATTTCCTTAGATATAAGATTGCGCTCTGAGTCTTTCACAAACCATGTCGCCATTTTGACAATGTCCTTCTTATCCATAACTACCTCCCGCAAATTAACTTCATTTACACTTATTCGAGAAACCAGTTGGAAATCCTGCCCAAAAAAAGACCGTCAATCTTTCCCTAGGGTGAAGAAAAAGAACCGTTTTCATCGTATTTTCCAGCAACCCAACGCACTTGGCTGAGTTATGAAGCCTTTTACTTATGTTAACAATAGTAAAAAATGGCATTATAATTAAATTATATAACCTTAAAAGGTGGAGTATTGATGTCGGTTCTGTCTGTTTCGGTGGATCTCAACTAAATTATAGTTGCAAAAGGTGTTTGATTAACGGGAAGTATCCCGTTTGTTGTTTTACTCTTTTGAAAAACATACCTAACAGACTGCTTCTATACTTTCAATAATTGGTGCGCGCAATTAGCTCTCGTCAGAATATTAAGCTTAGATATGGATATTCTAAATAAAAACTTAATGTAAAACAAAAAGAGGTTAACAACAATGCCCAAATACTTTATCTATCCTATCTTTACAGTAATTTTCGCAATCATCCTGATAGCAAATGTACCGAGACAAGAAATCCAACGTTTGTCTATTTATGGAATCATTTTTGGTGGAATAATTGATGTTCTGGTTCATAGTTTTGGATATATTACTGGACTATTTTCTTGGATAAATTACGGACCTTTTGGATTCATAGGCGTTCATCTTTTTCCCAGTTTATCGTGGTCAATATTTTTTATTTTGTATTTTTACTTTTTGCCAAAACAAAAGCCACTAAATTATATATTTGCTGTTGTTGGAATCTTTTTTTCCGTATTGTACCATACAATGCTCCTTGATTTGGGTATTTTAAAATCCGCTAGTAGGATTATATTACCCTTATTTGGTTTTACTGTTTGGTTTTCAATAGCCACATGGGGCTTTTATAGATTAAATTGTTTCATAGACCGTAAAACAAGAGAAGTAATTCCAGTTAAATTAAAGCGATACGTGAAGCAATCAGGGGATAATACATAAGAATACTTTACAATTCCCAACACCCTATTGATTTTCATTAACGATAACGGAGGGTATGCTAGTTGGAAAACACACATAATTATATAATCTGCCTGGTTTATGAGTAGCGGATGATGTTCAATGACGATCACTGTTGCGGTCATGCTCTCGACATCATGCTCCGCGATAAACTCATCCCGCTCCTCTTCTGGGATCCCAAGCAGGATGAGCGCCTGGGTGTAGGTCAAATTCGTCACCAGTGACGAATTTGGATTGCCGTCACTGTCGAGGGAAGCAAGCAGTTTCGTCCCATACTCTTCGCAGATGAGCTAGAATTATAAAGTTTATCAATTCCGAGACTCCCACCTCTATAAGTGGGTGTTCCGATTTCCACTTCGGTGGGGTAGACTCCCCCACCGAAGCCCAAATGTTCAGCTTTTGCTGAACGAGTTCACTATGTACGTCTACGTAGAAGACCAAAAGCGGCACCGCAGATTCCTCCTAAAATATGAGATATATGAGCTATTCCATCTTTCGAGCCAACACTTAATATCTCGCCCCCAAGATAAATAATTATCACCAATATGAGGGTGAGTGGGATTTTTCCATTCTTCATGCCTGCAACTGATGATAAGACTATCATCATAAATACAATACCACTTGCACCTAGTAATACAGTACTCGAAAATAAAATAACATGAAATAATCCAGACACCACTGCAGTGATCGCAATCATTATAAAAAAAGATTGAGATTTATATTTTTCCTCAAGTATGGGACCCAACACCAGAAAAAGTACCATATTGCTGGAGTAATGGCTCCAATCCCCATGGCCAAGCACATGACCAAACAATCTGAAGTAAGTCAAAGGATCGGTCCAAGCTGATCGATAGACACCAAATAGCAAATTTGTAGTTAGTCCGTCTGTTTTGGAATATGAAATAGCTCTTTTAAGGAAAAATTCAAGATCCAGGAAGTAATGTAGGCTAATCCTATTCGATAGCCAGCTTTCTTATTAACACACCAAAGGACCAAGCATATAACGGCTATAGCAAAGTATTCCTCACCTAAAACCGTGATACCGATGAACAAGCTATCAAAGAAAGGATTGCGCATTAATTGGATCTTCTCAAGCATTTCTAGCAAGTACTCCACCCTAGTTACCCACCTTTTAACTAAAATTTAGTTAAATTATTCCACATCATTCCTCCATTTCCTTTCAATATTGAACCAACACCAGAAAACTTTTCAAGACCTCAGGATATTACTCATAATTCAACACCTACTTTGCAAGTAGAGCGGAGAAGCTTTTACCAATTCCAGGGACTCTTAGCACTATTAAAGCCGATATTTCCTGCAAATACTCCATAGCCTTACAGGATAACTCAGGCAATCTTTCAATAATATTCCTATTATAATAATAAAAATGAAGGATATTTGGATATTGCTAAAGAATTCTATGGCACGAGGTGATTTCCAAGGGCGGTGATTTTTAAATTGTTAGAACATACATGGAGAATAATCGGGTCGTTTTAGTTGTCCAAGATCAAGGTTGTGGGATTAATGACAGTGACGTTATCAAAGTTGGCACTCCTTTTTTCACGACCAAAGATAATGGCACCGGCTTAGGTCTAGCAACATGTTATAGCATTGTTGCTAGGCATAATGCCATAATTACTTTTAACTCTGCTCCAACAGGGACAACTTTCTATATTAAGTTCGAGATATCCTAACCCCACTAACCCTCTCGTTCAGCACTATTCACGAAACTTGCTCTACATAGAAAATTAGACCCCACATTTGCTTGCGGGGTCTAATTTTCTTATAGAGCCGATGGTCGAAATAGTTTTTTTATTGCATATAAATATAATATTAACCGCTCATTTTTTAAGGTTAATTCACGGTAACAACAGGTCGCGCCTCGATATACCCTCTATAACCCATCGGTGCAAGTTGAAATCTCGGTGCTGCTTCAGGTGCCCAGTTATATCCGTAGATATTAGGGTTGAATTTTTCGATGTGCTGCCAAATTTCGCCGATAGCATCCATAAAGTCATCGTCGTTATAAGGTTCTCCTTGAAAAATCATCATCTTGCAGGGTGGCAACTCAATCAGATCATATCCATCAGGGACAGCATTGTTGTAATTAAGCGGCAGCTCCACACCCTGCACATATTGGGAAGTACCATCTTTAATAAGGTCTTCCGGCAGCCACATTCCAATGGGTTCATAAATTGCTTCTTTAACACTCGAAAGCATAGACCACACATCACAGCTGACTTCTTTGCAGTATGCAAAATACTCTGTTGCTTTGATTCCTCGCTTTAGAAGTACCTTTCTGGCAGGACGTTCAATAATTTGCACAAATACTGTTTTGGTTGCTTTTTTCTCACTCATATTCATTCCTCCATTATGAAATGCTCGGTAGGTATCGAAAACTCTTGCAGGCATAAAAAGTTGTATAGGCGGAGTGTTTTGACTATATCTTTTTGGGGGTAAGCCAAACTCTTTGGAAAAAGCACGAGTGAAGCCTTCGTGAGAGTCAAATACAAAATCCAATGCAACATCTATTATTTTGCGTTCCTCATCGCGAAGAACAAGTGCTGCTCTGGTGAGTCTTAACGCACGAATATAATCAAAGGGTGTTCTTCCAGTTATTTCTTTAAAAATTCTCGCCGAGTGCCATGAAGAATACCCAGCTACATTTGAGAGTTGCTTAAGTGTAATCTCTTCATATATATGGGCCTCAATATAATCCTGCATTTTTTGCACTGCCATCACTGTTTCAACCTGATTCATTTTCTCACCTCCCGTATATAGCATAAATCAAAAGGAGAAGTAATTCTTGACCCAGATTGCTGAGTTCAAACAGAAGATTTGATAAACGGAAGTGCTATCAGGGCGCTCATTAATAATAGCCCGAAGTTCAGAAACATCATGCATCAACTTCAAGTTTATTATATCATTTTTCAAATTGCTTTCGTCCGTCGCCACTTATGTGCTGATTCCTGCTCTTAACTTATTCAACAACTCAATTGACTAGTTATTTATTTGTTGAATTTTTTTCTGTAACTAAACCATGCTAGAAGTAAGAAATCAAAAGATAGGAGAAGCGCAAATGGAAATTTCAAGCTTAAAATCAGTTAGACTGATACACTTTTTCCTTCTAACAAGCTTTGTCGTAATGTTTATATGGTCTGCTTACAAGCCTTACCAATTGGGTACCTGGTTTTTAGAGGTTACTCCGATTGTTTTGGGGACAATTATTATTATTTATACTTATAATAAGTTCCGTCTCACCACCCCAGTTTACCTGCTTCTATGTTTGGGTGCAATAATAGTCCTCATCGGTGGGCATTACACCTATGGCAAAGTACCACTGTTTAACTGGCTAAGGGATTCTTTTCATCTTGGGAGGAATTACTATGATCGGTTTGGCCATTTTGTTGGCGGCTTTGTTTGGGCCCTTACTTTAAGGGAAATCCTGCTGCGAACATCTCCCTTCCGAAAAGGGAAATTGCTCATAACCATTGTTCTCGGATTAGTCCTTGGTGTAAGTGCTCTTTATGAATTAGTTGAGTGGTGCGTGGCTTTAATGTTGGGCGGAGGCGCAGAGGCTTTCCTTGGACTTCAGGGAGATATTTGGGACACACATTGGGACATGTCTCTTGCATTAGCTGGGGCCATAGTTTGCTTGTTAAGTTTATCCTCGACACATAACCGGTTTTTGGTCAATGAAATCGGCATTAAGTAGCGCCTCATGGTGGAATTCGTCCATGTTACACCTCATTGTTTATGAATTTTTTGAATAGCATCTGGGAGTTCCCCATTTGCCTCAAACACTAACCAAGTTGCAGCAGGAAAACCAAGTTCGTCAATTTTTCCCAGTACTGGAACATTGTTGCGCTCTGATACATCTACAAATTACTTCTCGAAAGCATGTTCTGTTAAGTACAAGCAGCAAAGTTAAGTTAAGGAGGTTCGGTAGTTCCATGGAATTAATTCCCATAACCTCTGTTAATTCAAAGCCCTCTTCGATTTCGAAAAGTCGAAAATCCGTATAACTTTCTTGAATATTATACCATTAGACAAATCACTTAAGCCCGAGTCGGCGGCAACTTCTTTATACATCTTCCCTTGTGCTGCCAGCTTGAGTACCTCGGATTGCCGATCATTGAGATCACCCCGTGTTTCCACATTGTTGCTCAGATCCGTCCTGCCATTTTTGAACCTCGGGCTTGCCGGGGTTCAATTTTCTTTATGCTAGTATCAACTAAATACCTTCACAGCAACTACAGCTAGTACTCCTATGCCTACGGCTCCAAGTATTATTATGACTTCCTGCCTATTGGGATTGCGTAATACAGGATCATAATATTTTTTCTACGGCATATTATTCCCTCCAAATAATGTCCAATCAACTGTCCAAGCTGCTGCTCAATGTCTTTACTGACTACAGCCTCTCCTCCGAATATGGTCGCTCCAGTCAGTTTTTTGGCGTTGAGATAATTCATGACCTGATCGGATAAGCTCCCATCCGCCAGAATTATCGGGGCATTGTGATTAGCCGCATAGACACTTCCGGCCAGGGCATCTGGGAAGTTGTTGCCTGTGGCTATACAGACATTTTGCCCGGATAAATTGAAGTATTGGGCTACGGCAAGGGAGGTTGCATAGCGGTCTGCTCCAGCAATCCTCACAATATTCGCTCTGTCTAACGAAGTGATCTGAGCTACTTGACTTTCAACGGTTGTGCTGATGACCCCTTCTCTGGACTGCGCTTAAGGGCTTGCGGAGAGCATCCACATGCCGCGGATTCTGTAGGTATCAATGTCTATAAAATGCGCTGCGCAGGCGTGCTCATTTCAGGTGCCTTGGCCGGCCTTGGAGGACTGGTGTTCGTGGTGCCGACATCGACAAATTTTAATCAGACCGTATCCGGTTATGGATTTTTAGCTCTTGCCGTTATGATCTTCGGCCAATGGAAACCGCTTCGTGTTCTGTTGCCGCATTTTTCTTCGGACTTATGAAGACCATTGCCTCCACCTATTCGGTTATCCCCTTTCTGGCAACGGCAGCGATCCCCAGTGATGTCTACAAGATGATACCGTTTATTGCCACACTGATTGTACTGGCCTTTAGCTCCAAATCCTCCCAGGCGCCTCGAGCGGTGGCTATCCCCTACGACAAAGGAAGCAGATAGCATATTCATAAAAGCAAAGGATCTTTTCCTATCATTTCCAGGAAAAGATCCTTTGTACATATAAATCCTCTGCCCATTGGCTTAGTATTAGACCTTCTTTCCATCACATTTTATCGCTCTATGCCAATAGCTCTGCTGCTCTTCATTTTTGTTTATATATACGCTCTTTTCTTAAATAGAAGGAAACACCGCACTCAAATCTACAGTTAAATCTGGAAATATTGAAACAGTTATTTTTTCCTCTTCTGTGTATATTTCTGGCCTACCATACCTACCGTTGCTTTGCAATAAGAATACACTTACAAGCTTTCCTTCTGGCTCTACAATCCAGTATTCTACAACTCCAGCTTTTTCATACTGATTAAACTTGGTAACCCTGTCATGTTTTATCGAAGATGGAGAAATAATTTCAATTATCAAGTCGGGTATACCTTTACAGCCTTGTTTATCAATTTTAGATTTGTCACATACAATGGTAATGTCAGGCTCAAAAACTTTCTTAATGTCTTCATCTCTCTTTTCGTCACCCATAGTTAACCTAACAGAGAATGGTGCTGCATAAACTTTACAAGGTTTTCCCTTTAAGTAGACTGAAATCTGAGTAGATAAATTCATTGATATCTCCTGATGCTCTGGTGAAGGGGTTGCATGCATATAGGGAACACCATCAATAATTTCTACTCTTTCATCTTCAGGCCATGCTAGGTAGTCTGCATACGTGTATTGTCTTTCTTCTTGGGGTACTGGCATAATAACACTCTCCTTTATTCAAGGTAACTTTCTTCTGCATGTAGTTACAAAACTCTATCATAATCATTAACTGACTCACTCGCCACGGAAGCTTACATTTGGGTTTTCCGGTTTATCTTATCTAACAGACATTTATCAATTGGACGATATCATTATACCATAAAAAGGTAAATATTTCCGTATGTGAGAAGACCAGAACTACACACGGCTGTCGGCATATTTTACTACGATAAATACATTACGCCCCAAAAGTAACAAAACTACCATATAATTATCAACCATCAATCTTCTTATCCCTTGAAATGCAAGACTCGCGTCGCGCAGCAATGAATATCTGGTGGGCATTTGGTCCAGGCTCATTACTGCTTCTTTAATAGTTTGTACAAGCTTTTTAGCAATGGAAGGCTCCTTTAGTTCATTAGCAACGTATGATGCAATGCCTTTCAAGTCCTCCGTAGCAGTATGTGTCATGAAAACGCTATACTTTTTCATTCTCTTATAGCACTTTCAACTTGTTTGAATACATCCTCAGCCGATAAAACTCTATTGTTCCTAATATCATCAATGCCTTCATTAAGCAGTTTACAAAGTTCAAACTTGCCCACAATACGCTCAAAGGTTTCTATACTCATCACCGCCAAATCCCCTTGACCATTTTTTGTGATATAGACAGGTTCAGAATATTTGTGGCAGAAATCAGAGATTTCATTATATTTATTTCTCAGGTCTGAACTAGGTCTAATTAACGGCATAATCCTTAGCCTCCCGCCTTATTATATCAATATATTGATACACCATCAACTGTTCTTATTCTAAATAAGTGTAGTCTAACTGTGAAGAAACAAAAAAGCAGCTAATCTTCGTGTAAAGATTAGCTGCTTTTACTCATCAGAAATCATCGAAAAACGGATTCCAAGGGTATCGTGAGATCTTGGAATAATTTCACTGGTATCACATCCGGCACTGAGTAGACCGTGGGTTTTCCATACTGGCTGTTATGAAGTAGAAATACCATGACTGTTTCATCTAGGGGGTAGACGACCCAATACTCTTTAACCCCAGAACTTTCATAGAGGGCAAGCTTTACCCCCATGTCCTTTTTAAATGTTGAAGGGGATAGTATTTCAATAATCATGTCCGGTGCTCCTAAACATCCACGATTATCAATTTTCTGCGGATCACATACCACCGAAATATCTGGTTGAACAACCTTATCAATCCCTGAATCAGGTATCTCAGTTTCAGCTAGACGGACATCAAACGGAGCCATATAAGCTCTACATTTATTTCCTTTAAGCCAATTTGCCAAAACGCGAAACAATTCTCCTAATATTTCTTGATGTTTTGGTGTAGGGGCGGGAGTCATATTGTAGGGAACTCCGTCAATCAGTTCCCACCGCTCGTCTTCCGGCCAGGTCAAATAGTCCGCGTAGCTGTAATGGGCTGACAACTCTTTAGGAGAAGGTGACATATAGACACATCCTTGTTTTTCCATATTATAACACATTCCTGACATGAATATCACTTAGGCCTCTAAAATGTCGAGTAGCCTTTACCATGACGAGATTGATTATTTACTTGCCATGCCTAAACCATTCATGAACTAGAGATTCATATCTTCCTTTACTTGCTTGAAACAAGTAACCGCAAAGTCCAAATCTTCTTTACTATGGCCAGCCGAGACCTGGAGTCTGATTCTGGCCTTTCCCTGAGGAACGACAGGATAAGAAAAAGCGATTACATAAACTCCCTTTTCCAGCATCCGTCGAGCAAATTCTGATGCTATTTTAGCATCGTACAGCATAATAGGCACAATAGGATGAGTTCCTGGCAGCACATCTAAACCAGTCTCGGCAATTTGTTCTCTAAAATATTGAGTATTTTCATGCACTTTATCCCGATATACAGTAGAATCGCTTAACATATCCAGTGTTTTGATGGATGCTGCAGCAATGGAAGGTGCCAAAGTATTGGAAAAAAGATAAGGCCTGCTTCTCTGCCGAAGAAGCTGGATTATTTCCTTTTTACCACTGGTATATCCTCCGGACGCACCACCCAACGCTTTACCCAAGGTGCCAGTAATAATATCCACACGGTCCATCACTCCACAATACTCGTGTGAACCCCGTCCCTTTTCTCCCATAAATCCAACAGCATGGCTATCATCAACCATAACCAGCGCATCATATTCCTCAGCTAAATCACAAATACCGGATAAATTAGCAATATATCCATCCATAGAGAAGACACCATCGGTAGCAATCAGTTTAATTCTGGCATTACCCGCCTCGATTAGCTTGGCCCTTAAATCTGCCATGTCATTGTTCTTGTATCTCAAACGCTTTGCTTTGGATAAACGAACTCCATCGATAATGCTAGCATGGTTAAGTTCGTCGCTGATAACAGCATCTTCTGCTCCTAATAAAGTTTCAAATAAGCCACCGTTGGCATCAAAACAAGAGGAATATAAAATGGTGTCCTCCATCCCCAAAAAATCGCTGACCGCGCTCTCTAAGTTTTTATGCACTTCTTGAGTACCGCAAATAAAACGAACGGAGGAAAGACCGAAACCCCACGTATCTATACCCTCTTTTGCCGCAGAAATTAAGTCCGGATTGTTAGATAATCCTAAATAATTGTTAGCACACATATTAAGTACTTGTTTTTTGTCTTGAGTATCTATTCTGCTACTTTGTGGTGTGGTAATGATCCGCTCTTCCTTATAAGTACCTGCTTCATTTATAGTTTCAATTTCTTGCTTTATATACTTAACAGCTGTTTTCATGATTTCCCTCCACCAACTAGATTTTAGACCAATCCAAAACAACCTTACCCGACATTCCAGAATTCATGGCTTCAAATCCTTTTTCATAATCTCGAAAATCAAATCTATGGGTTATAATACCGGAAATATCCAAACCACTTTGCAACATAGTGGTCATTTTATACCAGGTCTCAAACATTTCACGACCATAAATTCCTTTAATCGTTAAACAGCCAAAAACAACCTTATCCCAATCGATGATCGTGTTTGGTTGCTGAATACCCAGCATGGCAATCTTTCCTCCATGATACATACTCTTGACCATTTCTGCAAAAGCCTGGGGATTTCCAGACATTTCCAACCCTACATCAAACCCTTCCTTCATCCCCAATTGCTGCATAACCTCTGATAAGGTTACGTCTTTCGTATTTACCACCATAGTAGCACCCATTTTTTTGGCTAACTGTAACCGATAGTCATTAATATCAGTCACGACAACGTGGCGGGCACCAACATGCTTACAAATAGCTGCCGCCATAATGCCAATGGGACCAGCACCCGTGATCAAAACATCTTCCCCTATTAAGTCAAAGGATAGGGCCGTATGCACCGCATTTCCCAGTGGGTCAAAGCACGAGAGTATATCATCCTCAAGATCCGGACTACACCGCCAAACATTGGTGGCAGGTATTGCTAAATATTCCGCGAAGGCACCATCGCGGTTGACTCCCACACCTTTTGTGTTTTTACACAAATGCCTTTTACCCGCCAGGCAATTACGGCAGGCTCCGCAAACCAAATGACCTTCACCGGATACTCGCTCCCCAATTTCTAAGCCCAGGACATTATCCCCAATATCTGCGATCTCCCCCACAAATTCATGTCCAATAGTTATGGGTACGGGTATGGTCTTTTGGGACCAAGAATCCCAATTATATATGTGAACATCAGTACCGCAAATGGAGGTTTTCTTAATTTTTACTAAAACATCGTTATGTCCAATTTGTGGAACAGGAACCTTCTCCAGCCATAATCCTTTTTCAGCTTTGCTCTTGACCAAGGCGAACATTTCTTTATTATTCAATCTCTTCGCACCCTTTCGTTTATTTACAATAGGTAAAAGAACCATTACGTTCTCATCTCAGCGTTCAGTTTGTCCCTCCTCCTGCTTATTTAATACGTTGATAAAATCATACCACTAATTCAACCCTTTCAGTCGTAATTCTCTCGAATATTATACCAGTAAGCCTTGGAAGCACGGATCTGCACAAGTTGAATAGTTAATGTATGAAAATATAAAAGTGTCCATAAGCAAGCTGGCGGACTTTCCACTCATGGGTACGATTCCGTTGGACAGGAAGGTCGCTGAACAGGACTATCGCATGATCGTTGTTGATCCCTATCTAGTGTTCTACATCCTGGTTATGGAGGATAGTACCGTGGAAGTTCATCGTGTGCTTCACTACAAACAGGATTCCCCCCGTATCCTCTAAATTTGAGCCAGTAATTTATACCTTTCGTGTTATGGACAAACTCCGACCTTTACAGTCACTTTAGCAAATTATAATGGCTATCCAATGCTGGATAGCCATTATAATTTGCTGCCATTTCCAATTTGTTTTCCCTTCGAGGGTGTCGTAAATAACGACCCCCTCTTCGATGACTAGTATCGTAGGAGGAAGAAGAACTGGATGTTGAATCACTTCATGATAGGTCGTGAGATTTTCGACGAGGAGGATAGCTGTATCGCCGTTTTTGATATAACTCGCACCTTTCTTTTTCGCCGAATATCTTGTTTTTCCTTCCTTGAATGCCAAATCTTTCAAAAACTAGATTTTACAATACTTCCTAGCGAAATTGACGATCTATCATTTCTTAGAAATACAATCGACACCTTTGCTCTATTTCTAAACGAAGGTAAAGCGTGCGATATATTCAATAACCCATCAGAACTTAAGCCATTATAAAACTGTCGAAGATAGCTTTTATATATCCGCCTGCATAATTCCCGACCATTGAGCCGAATCCAAGTGAAAGATTCAGCAGACCAAACAGTTTGGCGGTTTTTTCCGGAGGCAGCTGCAACCAATCCTTCGGTCAGTGTAAATACTGTTTTGGCATCATGTTCGTATTAATTACCGGTTTGTACTAATATTAACGGCTCAAGTAGACTCAACTGTAGTCTCATTGACTTCCTTTGTAACATGAACTGAAGTAGATACCATCTCTCTCAACTTACACGCTGCTTTGCCCAAATCCCCGATAAGAACGCCTATTTCATCTTTACCACCTTGAGCATCAATAGCTAAATTACCTTTCCGCAAAAGCTTCGGCGACAACCATTCCTTTGGCAATCGATTGCTTAATCGAACGGATTATTAAAATAGCTAATAAAATACTAATAAGTAATTGAAATTGCTAATAAAACTAAAGAATGAGTAAATCCTGGGTCGAGGTTTGTATTGGAACAAGGTAAGAGGCAAGGTTTTTTACAATCCTTTTCATGAATGCCCTTTGACATCATTTGGAGACAGACCTTACTAATATTTTTGTTTTAGATCTCGAACTGTTTGTTGAGATTGGTTGAACTAGAGGATCTACATAAATATTATCCAGCGGCACATTGTTCTGGACGAGCCCATTTATAAGTTTGTCAGCAATTTTTAAGCGGTCATCCATGGTTTCAGGCATTCCATCATCGCTCATACAAAGTGCAACAACTTTTAAATCTGTGCCAGCAACGAGAGGAATCAACGCCTCATAGCGCGCCTTTTCCAGGGAGATAGAGTTAATCATCGCAATTCCTTTGTGCACTGACAAGGCTTCTTTTATGGCTTTTGGATCGGGGCTGTCAATGCAGCAAGGGCAATCTACGGCTTCCTGAACAGTATTGACCAGCCATCTCAGGTATTCTGGTTCCTTACCCACAAAGATACCAACGTTAACATCAATATAATTCGCCCCAGCGTCGAATTCGTCCTTAGCCACCTTTTGAATATAAGCTGCATCTTGGGCTTTGATAGCCCCTCCAATGGTCTTACGGCTTGCGTTAATTAATTCTCCTACAATTATCATAACTATTACCCTATTTTTTAGATAGTTACGGGTCTAAACCAATTCATACGTAGATATTCAAGTCAAACTTTCAATTAATTGACTATCATAACCACATTCAAGTAGATACTCAACTAACTTTCCCTGTACTTCTGTGGACAGTTCAGGCTTGCAATAACTCGCTAGAAGCTTGTCTTTCTTAGTCTTAATATTATCCATTAGCTTATCGGAAGGATCGCCGGTTACCGCCCCCCTTAAGCTGATATCAGGTAGAAATGGTTCTTTCCTAAAATGTTTCATGGTATGGTCCGAGGTCAAAAACTGCCCCGCTATGCCTATCTCTGTAATCTCATCGACTGCGAGAGTTTCGGTATTGACTTTCACACCGTTAACATAACGTTTAACCATTCCGATGATTTCTAAGTCAGCTATAAATTTCTCATAGCACATGGAGTTATAACTATCCATGATACCCGAACTTTGGAAAATAAGATTTGTTTTTGCTGAGTAGCTAGCTAGTAAGGTTAACATGCTTTCGTACCCCGCTTGCACAGACAAGGTCTTTGCATCAGTCAGGGTACCTCCGCCCCGGCAGGGAAGCCCATAGGACTTCGCCAAACGAGCAGCATATTGATAGGCTAGGGCTCCTTCAGGTGAACCTATTGCAATACTTCCTGTCTTCATGTCGGAGGTGGTTGACTGGGAACCGTAAATTACAGGCGTACCTTTGTTTATCATTTGAGCGACAGCAATACCTGCCAGTACCTCCGCATTGGCCAATGCAATTGTACCTGCAAGGGTCATCGGCGCTGTTGTCCCGGCCATTGAAGCGGCGGCAATGACTACAGGTTGCTTGTATTTATTGAACACCATCATTGTGTCCAACATGTTTGTATCAAACTGAAGCGGTGTATTTGTATTAACAATCGTCAGACATCTTGGCTTTTCCGCCAGAGAGATCTTACCACCAAACACTATTCCTAACATGTCCATCAATTGTTCGACTTCTTCAGCTGTGCCTGTACCTGTTATGATAACCTTATCGGAATAGACCATTGTTGCATAAAGCATCATAGCAATCGTTGACCGACCGATATCTGTAGGCTGAACGACGATGCCACCATTTACCTTGTAATAGCTTGACTGGTGATAAAGTTTTAGAAAATTTATGTAATCACTCATCAAAGCTGCATGTTTTGTTCCATCAACTTCGCATACGAAGGAGGAGCCTGACCCTGGGCAAACTTCAACGTGGTCACCCCCAACTACAAAATCATAGTTCGGATTTCTGGCATGCATCTTAAAATGAGTCGGGGCCTTACTGACCCAATCAATAACCTGTGCGCGAGTAAAGAAGGCAGTCTGTCCTTCAATACGGATCCTATTTTGTCGCATAATTTCTAATACTTTAGGATGATGAAACCTCATGCCTGTTTGTTCCAAAACAGCCATTGATGCTTCATGGATTTTCCTCAGATCATCGTCCATTTCGTCCAATTCAATCATGTGAGAACCCTCCAGTCCATTTATTAGGTGCAAATCACTAACCTTATATTCTATAGCGCAAGATAGGAACCTCCTAACAATGTGCCAGTGTTATTCTAATTTTGCTGACCATTTTTCAAGTTCCATGAGAATAGTTTTATCTAGTTGAGGCACTAGATGGCTCTCCATAATATTACTTATCTTTTCTTTCACTTTTCCCTTAACTTGAGATTGGTTATTGTTCTGCATATTCCGGCTAAATAAACTTGGATACCAAACTTTTTTAAAATTACTCAGAGTATGCAGGTTCGTTAGAAAATGTCCTCCAGGCCCTACTTCCATTATCACATCTAAGGCAAGTTCCTCCGTATTCACCTGAACACCTTGTATATAGTGTTTTAATCCTTCAATGATCTCATCAGCCAATACAACTAATTCTGGTGAGACGCTGTTACAGTGATCCATTACTCCAACATCATGGACAATATTGGCTTTACTAAGCATTGTAGAGAAAAGTTCCATGGTCGTTTCTGCTACTGCCTGTTCATCAAGCACTTTAGCATCTGTGCATCCTGCGGTTCCAAAGAAGGGTATACCATAATACGCTGCCAAATCGGAAGACGCTGCGACTAACAGATGAAATTCTGGTGCTCCATAACTGCCAATTGTTGAGCGCATGTCAAAAACTGAAGGCATAGAACCATAGATAAATGGAGTTCCTTCAGAAACCAACTGGGTAATAACCAAACCAGTTAATACATCGGCATTACACTGAGCTAGAGTCCCTGCAAAGCTCATGGGAGACGTTCCGCCCATCATACAATAGGGCATATATACCATCGGAATACGATTTTCTGCGCAAATATAGAGCTTTTCCGTACTCTCCTTGGGATGAGCAAGGGGTGGAATTGGATCACAAAGGTAAAAAATAAACGGCCTTTCTTGAAGGTTTTTTAATCCATCAGCCACAATAGCAGCGATCTCGATGATATCGTTCAAGGCTTCAATATTATTGGTAGAAAAATTAATGGTTTTACTGAAATGCTTAACTGTCTCCAAGAACGTGATTTGAGACTGTACTTTAGGTCTCATATCCGATGACATACCCACTGACAAAATAAAGTGAATGTTCGGTAGGTAGTCGGCCAATTTGCACATCATTGCAGTGTCTTGTCTGAGGAATTTCCGAACGTTTCCCGACAACGGATCAACGAGTTCCAATTGATCCGCATGGGTGCCAAAGTAAACTGGATTTACATTGTTAATCTTCATAGAAGGTTCACCATCACGTGTATAAAGCACCAGTTCCTTGGGGACACTTTTCAAGGCTCTTTCCACAAGACCCCTAGGAATTGTGGTCAGCCCATCGCTGGTCGTTAGAGCGCCGTTGTCTTGTAGAAGCTTAAGAGCCCTTGCCCCCTCAATTTTCA
>NZ_JUEE01000068.1:0-9632 GCF_000802135.1 Desulfosporosinus sp. BICA1-9 | reverse complement strand
CGAACACGGAAGTTAAGACCTCCAGGGCCGATGATACTTGGGGCATAGCCCCTGGGAAAGTAGGTCATCGCCAGGTAATAAGCGATAAGCTACCTCTAAATGAGGTAGCTTATCTATGTTTTGTAATACTGAAAAGATTGTGGACATCTGGGTACGGGGTTCCCCCCGTTCGGGATCTACACTGCTGGAGAGTGCCTTATATGTCGCAGTGTGGCGAAAGTCTCGTCCACTTTCGTCCCATTGCTGGAGTTTGCGTCACGAGTCGCAATGTGGCGAAAGTCTCATCCGACTTTCGCCACGAAGTATTCCTTTGGGGCGGGTGGCTCGGCAATACTGTATCCTACGCTGGTAAATATTCTTTTGGGATCGCGGCTTCGGCGATACTCTCCACTGGAGACTACCGTGCCTATCGTATCTTCAGGTAAACAAGCGAATGGACTATCTCTAACGAGGTAGTCATCTTTGTATCAGTTACGAGCACCAAGTATGTGTATGGAGGTAGCCCTTTCGCGTTATGATAATACTTTAGATGTAGAGTAAAACCGTTCCTGATTTGATGGAATTGTTAAACATGGTCATGAGTAACTTCAATAGCACTATAGAAAATGTAAGTGTAGTATCTTCCCTAGAATTTGTGATAAACTATAATTTATATGGAGGGATACTCTAGAATGGAAAGTATTAATCACGAAGCACTGGCGTTGGATGACCGTGAAAAGGACCTTATCAGAGAATATGGGACAGTAGTTCATTATCCTAAAGGGCAAATAATTTTTGCTGAAGGAGATACGGCTGACCGTATATACTTGATTGAGGAAGGTTTTGTAAAGATATATCGAATAACTCCGGATGGTCGAAGAGTCACTGTTGGCAGTATGAGAACTTCGGGGCAGCTAATGGGGCTGGCTGAAACTTTATACCACGGAGAGCGAACCTGTTTTGCTGGTGCTATCAACGATGCTACTTTGGTAGTTGTTCGTAAAGCTCGTTTTGAAGAATTGCTTGTGAACCATCCGTCCATTGCTATTAAGGTTGCCACAACTCTAGGTGTTAGAATGCGAGAGGCTGAAGCAATCATTCAAGAAATGGTCTGTTTCCAAGTACCTGGAAGGCTAGCAATGTTACTTCTTAAAATATCTGAACGTGCTGGAGTAGAGACAGAATTTGGGACAAAAATTAATTTTCGTTTAACCCATGAGGAAATTGCTTGTATGATTGGCACATCTAGACAAACTGTTACCTCGTTGCTTAACATTTTTAAGCAGGAAAATAGTATAGCGATTGAAGAAAAAGAAGTATATATAGTGGATACTGAAAAGCTAATTAAATGGATTGTTTAAGGGAGGCTGGCATTGGATGTTAGCCTCTCTTCATTTTTTTATAGAGCAAAATCAAATAAGGTTGAGCATAACAGACTAAGAGAATATGCAATTTAGACAAAACTAATATGAAATAAGAAATTAATGTCTTCCGGAAGACATTAATTTAGTCTTGATTAGGACATAAATAACGTCTGTAATCAGACAAAAAGATAGTCGGTAGGTAGACAATTATTAGGTCATGGAGTAGACATTAATTCTCATGGGCCTTTGGTATATTCTTCACAAGAGGGATATTATTTAAGGGAGGTGGAATTAAAACTGGGGGCAAGGTTGGTGTTAGAAAGTGAAGATGTTTGAAAGAGAGGCGTTAGCAATGAAAAGGATTTCAGAACTAGTGAAATTCCTTAAAGACCCCCATGCCAAAAGAGTGCAGCAACATAAAGGGCGGTACCAGGAATTGGATGATCTTTCAAATATAGCGATCGAGATTGGTGATGAAATGGCCTATAAGTCCCTGCAGTCAGAATTAAGAGAAGTATTTTTTGATTATACAACAGCAATAGTGGTAGATTCGATTTACAAATTAGTCCCTCACGTCCTTATAATTTGGTTAATTAGCTTAAAATGGCCGACTATCACCGTGCCATTCGTAGACTGGAAAGTAAACATTCTTGGATTCTATCTCCTTTCGTACATGATATTTCACCTGGGGAAATTATTAGCAAAACCAATTATGACCGCGCTGTCAAAACTTAGAATATTTGGCTTTGTTAGGGCAACTAATAAAATTTAATAAATTAGGAGGAAAATGTTATGCATTTCGCAATTGCAGGCGTAGACGCTAATCCCATTAGTCTACTTCTATGGGGTATTTTTGTAGGCTATGTTTTTACAACAGTAGGAGCCGCTGGTGGTATCCTAGCAGGTGTAGGTCATATGAGTATCTTTGGTCTTAAAAGTGCCAATACAATTAAGCCCATGAATCAGTTCTTGACTTTAGTGAGCCCTATTGTCGGCACGCCACTTTATCTCCGTGAGAAACGTATTATCGTACCTGTTGCTATTGCTCTAGGCTTGGGTGGTATTACAGGTGCAATGATTGGTTCCACCTTCTCGTCTTCTTTACTAAAAGATATGAAAACCTTCCAGCCCTACTTTGGTTTCTTCACACTAGCGATTGCTTTGCGTCTCGGCTACGAGTGCACCAAAGGCTTCATTGATGGCCAAAAAAGTGTGAAAAAAGCGAACGATACTTTCGCCGCGAAAGTTAAAGAACTTAAGGCTGCTGGTAGAATGAGTGAACTTAAGGAAATTGGTGTGAACTTCCAGAAGATTGGTGTTCAAAGCACGTTCACTTTTGCTGGTCAAGAATTTAAGTATAATACGATCTTTGTGTTCTTTGCAGGACTCATTGTGGCTATTATTTCAGCTTCTCTTGGTGTTGGCGGTGGTTTCCTACTGGTTCCCTTTATGACCAGTATGCTGGGTTTCCCAATGTTCATTGTGGCTGGTACTTCCGTGCTTTCCATCTTGGTTACATCGGCGACCAGTATTACCAACTACATTTCCATGGGGAGTTCAGTAGACGTCACTTTCTTAGCCTTTGAATTGACGGGTGTTGCCATTGGTACTGTATTTGCAGCCAAAGTTTCTAAATATATCAATGCCCGTTATTTGAAAATCGGCCTTACTGTTATCTTGTTCTACATTGGTCTGAAATATATGCTTCCATTAGTTGGTATTAAGATCTAACTTAAGTGTTTAATAAAATAAAGGAGGATAGGGACATGAAATGTGCGTCCTGCCAAATGAAGACCAAAAATATGTGTGATAAGGAAGCCTTTGATTGTACTGGGGGAAAATATTCACTCGATGAATGTTTTGAAGAAGAAAACAAACCCTTTCATCGGCTCAGTGGTTATTTCCAATCAGTACACGGTAACAATCTTAGCCGCCTCGATGAATTAATTATGTTTTCTAAGAAAATGGGTTACAAGAAACTCGGAATGGCTTTTTGTGTAGGTTTAACTGAAGAAGCAGCAATCTTAGAAAAGATTTTATCCCAACATTTTGAGGTATATTCCGCTTGTTGTAAAATAGGTGGTCTTAAAAAAGAAGATTATGAAATACCTAAAGTGAAAGAGGATAAAATTGAGGTTATTTGTGACCCTATACTTCAAGCTAAAGTGCTGGCTAATGATGAAACTGAACTTAACATAGCAGTAGGCTTATGCGTTGGTCATGATATGTTATTCAATAAGTACTCGAAAGCACCAGTCACCACCTATGCAGTTAAGGACCGTATCCTAGGTCATAATCCTTTGGCCGTCTGCTATTCAAGTTATTTACGTAAAAAATACCTTAATAAAAAATACGAATAGACAACACACAAAAAAACGGGGGCGTAACGAACTTAATTCGTTACGCCCCCGTTTTTTGCAGTTTTCAAACCCCCCTCTGTTGTAAGTAGGGTAGGTCCTTCGTAAATTCAGGTGGGGTAGGGGCCTCCTTCGCTGCGAAGAATAGATTAGACGAAGATGGTCCAAAAGTAATGGAACTGACAAGGAAAATGTCGAAAATCGGACATTAAAATTGACCATAATTTGATATGTTAACTATAGTACAAACGATAAATTGAAAGGATAAAAAACACTAGGCGGTGAAGCGATGCTAATTTAGTAAGGAAAATGTTTGCAAGAGAGGCGTTTTAACTATGAAGAAGGTTTCTGAACTAGTGAAATTTCTTAAAGATCCACATTCTAAAAAAGTACAGGAACAGAAAGATATAATGCATCGAATTTCTAGGAGGTTTTTTAGAGAGTGATGCAAATAATAGGCGGCCTTAATATAGAGGGTTTTGAAGACCTATTCGCTAAGATGCTTTGAGTTTTTCAAAATCTGATATTTAAGGCTGCCGACGTCTCATTTATACCTTTTATCACAATGTATTCGAGTTTTTTGCAGGAAGAAGGAATTGACGACGGTATTTAAATTATCATCCGGTTAGAGAGAGGAGTAAGATGCGTGTGCAAAAACTATTTTTTATATCTAAGCATTGCGATGGGTGTCAGGCTTGTGAAGTAGCATGTCTTGAAAAACATTCTCAGTCTCAGAGCATATTTATGACGAAAATGGAACAACCATCTCCGCAACCGCGGATTAAAGTAAAAAGATCGGGTAATCAATATTGGGCTACCGTATGTCAACACTGCAATGAGGCAATGTGCGTAGGGACATGTATGACTGGAGCGCTGCAGTATTCCGCAACAGGTGAAGTTTTCCACAATGCTAAACAATGCGTAGGCTGTTGGATGTGTATAATGGCTTGTCCATTCGGGGCCATTGCAACACTTAACGAGGCAAAAAAAGCGAGCAAATGTGATCTGTGTAAGGGTGAAAAGACTCCACCTTGTGTAGCGTCATGTTCCCGGCAAGCGTTACTATATGGTACTCCAGAGGATTACGAAATGAAAGTTGCAGGTGATTGATATGCGTTATCTCATTATCGGCAATAGTGCGGCGGGCGTTTTCGCAGCAGAAACTATTCGGGGTCTGGATCCCGAAGGACAAATCACGATGATTTCAAATGAAGACTATTCACCCTATTCACGTTGCCTAACCTCCTATTTCCTAGGGAAAGAAATTCCAGAAGAAATGATGTACATTAGAAATAAGGACTTTTACTCTGAAACAGGGATTGACTTCCAAGCTGGATATGTTGAACGGGTGGATGCTGATTCTAAAAACGTCTTGCTAGACTCTGGTGAAAAAGTTAATTATGATAAGTTGCTGATTGCCACGGGTTCTTCTCCGTTCAATCCTCCTCTTGAGGGAAGTGACATAGAGGGAATCTTTGAACTGCGCACCTTAGATGATGCTAAAGCTATGGCTGAGTTTGCTCCAAAAGTAAAAGCTGCCGTTGTTATGGGTGCTGGTCTTGTAGGGCTTAAAGGAGCTCATGGACTTCATGAACTGGGAATCAATGTGACAATTATAGGATCTGCTCCTCGAGTCATGCGTCACTCCATTGATGAAGAATCTGCTGAGATTCTGACGAGACTGTTAGAAGAAGACGGTTATCGTGTCCTCCTAAATACCAAAGTAGTTAAAGTGCTAGGTGAAGAGGATACAGATGGACGGATGTCAGTATCTGGTGTGCTTCTGAATACCGGTGAACAGATTCCTTGTCAGATGATTATTAGAGCGGTTGGAGTCCGCCCTAATGTAAAGTTGGTCAGTGATAGCGGAATCTCAGTGAATTACGGTATTATTGTTGATGAAGAAATGCAGACGTCGGAAAAAGACATTTATGCTGCGGGTGATGTTGCTGAAGCACTCGACCTCTTAAGTGGCGAAAAAGGTGTGAGCGCTTTATGGCCTACTGCAACAGAACAAGGAATCGTCGCTGGCTGCAACATGGCAGGTGTGAAACGCGAATATCATGGTTCCCTGGCTTTAAACTCTGCTGTAATAAGCGGAGTAGGGATTGTTTCAGTCGGACTCATGAATTTGCCGCCTAGAGAAGGTAGTGTGATTAGGGCATCGGAGCCGGATAAGAACTTCTATCGTAAGTTCGTGATTAAAGAGGGACGTTTGGTGGGAATGATCATGGTTGGCGACATCGAAGGGGCGGGTATTTTGAGCGGCTTAATTCGAAAAAGAGCTAAAGTTGACGTAAATTATCTTCACCAAATGTTAGTAAATCCGATTGACTATCCAGGGTACTTGTCGGTTGTGAGAGGGGGTCAGTAAAATGGGTTCATACGTAAGAACACGAGCATTAACTCAAAGCACTAAACCTATAGAACATGACGAGGAATTGCGTACGTCTGTTTGCTGTCTTTGTAACGGTGGGTGTGGGATAAAAATCAGCCTAGATCAAGATGGAAAAATCAAGGCGGTTTTTGGTGATCCTGATAACCCTTATAATAAAGGAAAAATATGTTCTAAACCTATGGCAATTGCACAAACCCTTAGTGGCCCCTATAGGGTTAGATATCCTATGAAAAAGGTCAATGGCTCGTTTGAAAGAATTAGTTGGGATGAGGCTTTAGATCTGATCGCACAAAAATATAACCAGTATATCCAGGAGAATGGTACAGGATCGATTGTGGGCATTACATCCAAAATTGGTGGGTCTTACAGTAAGTTAGCACATGGCATATTTTCATCGTTAACCGGTCTCGTGAATTACGGAACTGGACCGATCTGTACCGATTCGGAAGCGAATGTGCGTAAGAAGCTCTTCGGAGACGGTTCGGGAACAAGTCCTCTCTCCGATGTAGTCAATTCTAAGATTCTATTAATAGTTGGTAACAATGCTGCCCAAACGAAGGCAGGACAATTCCATTGGATTACGGAAGCTAAGCGGACAGGGACGCGGATAGTGGTGATTGACACACGCTTTACAGAAACAGCTCAGGCGGCTGACCTATTTATCCAGATCAGACCGGGAACGGACACTGCTTTAGGAATGGCGTTACTGAATTATGTCATCAAGAATAACCTCTATGATCCAACGTTTGTGTCTGAACATACCAACGGCTTTGAAAAACTGGCACAGGATGTGAGTGCTTTTACAACGGAGCGCGCAGCTGAGATTACAGGAGTTCCCCAAAATGTTATTGAGAAATTAGCTCAAGATTTAGCTACATTAAAACCAGGCATGCTGTTTGAAGGTCGGGGTGTCGTTTGTGTTAATAATGCAGGAGCTTCAGTTTGGGCGTTTGAAGGCCTGATGGCTATACTGGGCAATATCGGCAAACCAGGGGCGGGTATTATTTCGCATATCAACAACACTGGTGGCATTATCAATTTGATTCAGGCTAATGATGTTATGAAGCCTGATCGTAAAAGATCATCAAGTGCCCTCTACAAAGACATGGAAGAGGGAGACGTTAAAATGCTCTTGATCTCCGGGAATCCCTGCGTAACTTGGCCCGATAGCGCACGGATGAGTAAGGCGATTGAAGGACTGGATTTTGTGGTTAGTCATACCTTGGTGATGGACGACTCCGCTGTACTAGCAGACATTGTCCTTCCTGCGACCCACTGGTTAGAAGAAGCCGGAATGCAGGCAAGTGTGCATAGAGTTTTGCAGTGGAAAAATAAAGTTGTTGAGATACGTGGTGAAGAAAAATCTGGTGGGGATTTCTACCGTCTATTAGCAGAGCGTATGGGTTTACCGTCATCCTATTTCCCGGATTCCCCTGAAGCAGCGTGGGAGTTGGAAAGAAAATATAATAAGAATGTTACAGGTATTAGTAGGGAACGAATGCTGGAAACACCTGGTGGAGTACATTTTCCGTGTGCGGAAATTGGTAAGGAGACCGTGCGCCTATTTGCCAATTGTGTGTTCAAAACATCCTCTGGTAAAGTGGAGCTGACAGAAGTTAGTGACGCGCCCCTTGAGTATGTGGATACCTTTGATGCCCCAGGTAATATTGGTTCCAGTCGTGAGGAATTCCCTTATCTCTTGAGCACAAATAAGGTGGCAAGCCACTACCATTCAGAATGCCAATATAGTGATTGGGCTAATGAAATGGAACAACCTTATGTTGAAATGCATCCTCTGACCGCATTAGAGATAGGAGTTGAGAAAGGAAACCAAGTTAGAGTGGAGACGGTTACAGGATCGATCGTTTTGGCGGCAAAGATTACTCAGTCAGTACCGCGGGGTTTCCTCTCGACCCAACCTTACTTCGGATTTCAATCCCCTTATGGGCAAGCACCAGCCAATACTCTTTTTCCGGTAGCTGCTGATCCTGTTGGAGGTAACCTAGTTAGCAAAAACATTATGTGTAAGGCTAAAGCTGAAGGAGGTCAAGGATCATGAGTCAGCACTCTATGTTAGTCGATGAGTCGCGATGCATTGAATGTAAGAGTTGTACCGTTGCCTGTAAACAAGAAAACAACCTCCAAACGGGGGATTGGTGGTTAAGAGTATGGCGAAGGGAACAGCTAAAGGGGCATCTAGTTCGATATTATAATACTCAGTCATGTAGACATTGCGAAGACCCTGTATGCCAGGTTGTATGCCCAGTGGGGGCTATTCAACGTGGGAAAGACGGCCTTGTAACCCAAAACAACGCAAAATGTCTTGGGTGTCATGTTTGTGCAACCGCTTGTCCGCATAGTGGAATGAAGATCATGACAAACGGTAAAGTGGGTAAATGTACACTTTGTAGGCATCGCTTAGAAAGAGGAAAAGATCCGGCGTGTGTATCTGTCTGTCCAGTAAATTCCCGAGTTTATGGTGAGCGCGAAGAACTTCTTCGTGAGGCAAGCGAACGTATGGAAGATTTGAGAGCCAAGGGAATGAGCGTCCATCTCGAAGGAGTGGATAAGGAGCAGAGTGTAGTAATGTATCTGACGGTTGACGCGGAAAACTAGGGAATAAACTTAAGGTCTAGGAGATTCTGCTCTATTTGCATAACCCTTTCAAATGCTGTATCTGAGGGGTTATGTTAGAATTACTCATTGATTATAAGTGCAATACGTGCCTTATTAATAAAAAGTTAGTTTAACGTAAATTCATATGGCAGTTAGACTAAAACATGTATATACACATTTTGTCCAAAGTTTTTTCGAATAAACCGCTAAAAAGGTTGACATTTTAACAGCCTTCAGCTATACTAAAAAAGTTCTCAAAACGTGGCCCGTTGGTCAAGCGGTCTAAGACACCGCCCTTTCACGGCGGTTACACGGGTTCGAATCCCGTACGGGTCACCAATCAACTTACAAGGGTGATTAGCTCAGCTGGTAGAGCGCCTGCCTTACAAGCAGGATGTCGGCAGTTCGACCCTGTCATCGCCCACCATACTCGAAGTTCGAGATTCGAGGTTCGAAAGAACCGTAGAGCTTTAGCTTTGGACAATAATGAGGAAACGATCAGTGTTCGTACTTCGAACATCGTGCATCGAACCTCGATCACGGCCCCGTGGTGTAGTGGTTAACATGCCTGCCTGTCACGCAGGAGATCGTCGGTTCAAGTCCGATCGGGGTCGCCATATGAATTAAGGTAGTCAACAAAATGGGTAGGTGGCCGAGTGGTTAAAGGCGACAGACTGTAAATCTGTTCCGCGAGGTACGATGGTTCGAATCCATCCCTGCCCACCAATTTAGATATTCGAAGATTGAAGTTCGAAATATACGATGTAAAAATCGCATAAGAATGTAGATCTTAGAATGAATATAAGCTAAGCCTCTGAGGAATACGAAAGTTCAAATATAACGAATATCGTGCCTCAAATATCTCAAATCGTCGCGGGGTGGAGCAGCGGTAGCTCGTCGGGCTCATAACCCGAAGGT